>NZ_DBIC01000233.1:0-359 GCF_002296545.1 Herbaspirillum sp. UBA812
TCAGCACTTCGGCGAAGAACACCCAATCGAAGTCAGCCATCACGCGGCCTCCTGCGTGGTGTGATGCCCAGGCTGGGCGACGCCCAGATAGGCCTCGATCACGGCGGCATCCTGGCGCACCTCGGCCGGTGCGCCATCGGCAATCTTGCTGCCATGCTGCAGCACCACCACGCGGTTGGAGAGTCCGAAGACCAGCCCGATGTCATGTTCGATCAGCAGAATGGCGGTTCCGAACTGATCGCGCGCGGCGCGCACGAAATGCGTCATCTCGCTTTTTTCGGTGACGGTCATGCCGGCCATCGGCTCATCCAGCAACAGCAGCCGGGGCTGCGCTACCAGTGCGCGCGCCAGTTCCACGC
>NZ_DBIC01000233.1:657-9642 GCF_002296545.1 Herbaspirillum sp. UBA812
TGCGCGCGCCAGTTCCACGCGCTTCTGCAGGCCGTAGGGCAAGCCGCCTGCCGGACGCTCCGCATGGGCGCGCAGGTCGAGGAAATCCATCATCTGCGCGGCCAGTGCACGGGCCTCGTTGCGCTCGCGGCGGGCGCGGCCGAGACCGGCGATCTGTTCCACGAAACTGGCCCGCATCGCATCGACACGGCCCAGCACGATGTTGTCGCGCACGCTCAGGCCCTTGAACAAGGCCAGGTTCTGGAAGGTACGCGCCACGCCCAGCCGCGCCAGACGTGCAGTGGGCACCTGCCGGAAACGCTGTCCGGCCAGGCTGACCGTTCCCTGCGTGGGCCGGTACAGCCCGCTCATGACATTGACCAGCGAACTCTTGCCCGCGCCGTTGGGACCGATCACGGCCAGGATCTCGCGTTCATGCAGGGCCAGGTCGACATGACGCAAGGCCTGCACGCCACCGAAGGACAGGCTGATGCCCTCCAGCTGCAGGACCGGCGCGACGCCGGCCTGCACCGAGCGCTGCGCCGATGTGGCGGCGTCTGCCCCCGCATGGGCGGGCAGCGCAAGCTCAAGCGTGCCGCTCATGCTCATGCCACCGCTTCCAGCGCCTGCGCCTGCTGTGGTGCAGCCGCTGCCGTGGCCTGACGCGCTTCCAGTTCGCGCACCAGCGGCAAGACCTTCTGGCCGAAATATTCGACTTCCTCGATGAAGTGCAGGAAGCCGGTCAACACCAGATCCACGCCGATGGCCTTGAGCGCCACGATGCGTTCGGCGATCTGTTGCGGCGTGCCGATCAGGTTGGTCTTGAAACCGTCGTTGTATTGCACCAGGTCGTCGAAGGTGGACTTGGCCCAGTTGCCCTCGCCTTCAGGCGAAGCCTTGCCCGCCTGCTTGACCGCGTCGCCGAAGGCGTGCACCGCCTCCACGTGGGCGTGGTCGATGATGTCCTGCAGGACGGCTTGCGCTTCTTCTTCGGTATCGCGGGCGATCACGAAGGCGTTCACGCCGATGCGCACCTTGTGGCCGTTCTGCGCGGCCTTGGCCTGGATGTCATCGATCTGTGCCTTGAGCCCCTCGACCGTATTGCCGTTGGTGAAGTACCAGTCCGAGACGCTGGCCGCGTTGTCGCGCGCCGCACGGGAGCTGCCGCCCTGGAAGATTTCCGGGTGCGGCTTCTGCACCGGTTTGGGACTGAGCGTGTAATTGTTGAAACGATAGAAATCGCCCTTGAAGGTGAAGTCATCCTGGGTCCAGATGCCCTTGAGTGCGCGGATGAATTCATTGGAACGGCGATAGCGTTCGTCATGTTCCAGCCAGGGTTCGCCGATGGCCTGGAACTCGCCCTTGAACCAGCCGCTGACCACGTTGATGGCGATGCGGCCCTGCGAGATGTGGTCGATGGTGGCGATCTGCTTGGCCACCACGGCCGGATGCCACGGACCGGGCAGGATCGCGGCCAGCACCTTGAGCTTGGTGGTGGCGTGCAGCAGGGCCTGGCTGAAGGAGACCGACTCGTGCTGGTATTCGGCACCATAGCCGGCGGTGAAACGGATCTGGCTCAAGGCGTATTCGAAGCCGGCCTTTTCGGCGGCCACGGCAAGACGCTGGTTGTATTCCAGGCTCCAGTCGGTGCGTTGCGGGATCGTGCTCACCACCAGGCCGCCGCTGACGTTGGGGACCCAATAGGCGAACTTGACGGCATCGGTGCGAGGGGTGGCGGAGGTCGTGGTAGCGGGGGCTTGGCTCATGAAAAAACTCCTGTGAAAAAGAGGATGATCGGGTGATCGAAAATGAAATGGCGCGCGGTGATCAGCGGACGGCGCGGGATGTTGCCGCCGATGCGGCAAGGCCTTGCAACCCCGGCAGCGCCCGCCGCACGGTCAGGGCAATGCGTTCCTGCAGGGCCGCACTGATGATGGTTTCGTTGTCGAACTCCAGGGCATTGGCATACACGCCCAGCGGCAGCGTGAGCGCCTGGAAGAAGGCGAACAGCGGACGCAACTGATGATCGATGGCCAGCGCATGGCGATCGCTGCCGCCGGTGGCGGCCAGCAGCACGGGCTTGCCGAACAGCGACTCCTGCGGCACCAGGTCGAACAGATGCTTGAACAAACCCGAATAGGAGCCGCGATAGACGGGACTGCCTGCCAGCAGCAGATCGGCGCTTTCAATGGCGGCGATCTTCTGGCGTACGGGGTCGGGCAACTGCGCCAGTTCAGTGGCACTGAGCAACTGGCCGCTCAGGTCGGAAAGCGCCACCACTTCCGTCTGGATGGCGATGTGCTGGCCCAGCTGCGCTGCAATGGCATTGAGCAGGCCCAGCGTACGGGAGGGACGGCGGCCGCTTCCGGCGACGATGACGACTTGCAGGGGACGGCTCATGAAGAAGGCTCTCCTTGGATGACTGAAGGAAGGACGCAATCGCATCCGCCCTACTCATTCAGCGAAGAACGTGCCACCCTGCGAAACCTTTCAAATCAAGGACTTGCAAAAATTCGAACTACTGCTGCAGCAGCAATCTGCTCACGCGCTGCTGCTGGAGCAGCAGGAAAGTCGCCCTGATGTTTCTCTTTATTTACTAAGTTTTCCAAGCTGTATGACAGCTTTGCATTCCTGTGGCGAAGCTGTCGCCATACGGTGACGGACCATCATCAGTCCCATGTCAGACAAGCTTTTTCGGTCGATCACCCAACGTATACCGAGCATGCTTATGCTGAATTGATCGTTAATTCGCTCCTTCCATATTGTTAGAATCAATTCACCTTCCCTTCCTGCCTCTCCCCCGGAGCAGGAGATTCCACAAGCCCGGAGCCTGACATGCATGCCAGCCCTCGCTCTGCCCATCTGTATGCGCTGCCCTCTTCGCCGGAGGGTGATGGCGACCTTGCAGCGCGCACCGCATCGCCGCTACTGACCTTGCCGCATGCGCGCAAGCTGGGCACGTCCATTCGCGCCACGGCGCAGGTGTTCCATGATCCGGTCTCGGTGGCCCTGCTGGAACGCGTACAGCGTGTGGCACCGAGCGATGCCAATGTGGTCATCATCGGTGCCACCGGCACCGGCAAGGAACTGATCGCGCGTCACGTGCATGCGTTGAGCCATCGCCGGGATGCGCCCTTCGTGGCCGTGAATTGCGGTGCGTTTTCGGAGAGCCTGGCCGAGAGCGAATTGTTCGGCCATGAGAAAGGCGCCTTCACCGGTGCCATCGCGCACAAGGCCGGCTGGTTCGAGGCGGCCAATGGCGGCACGCTGTTCCTCGATGAAATCGGCGACCTGCCGCTGGCCATCCAGGTCAAGCTGTTGCGGGTGCTGCAGGAACGGGAGGTGGTGCGGCTGGGTTCACGGCGCAGCATCCCCATCGACGTGCGCGTCATTACCGCCACCAACGTGCGCTTGCAGGATGCGGTGGCGGCCGGGCATTTCCGCCAGGATCTGTATTACCGGCTGCAAGTAGTGCAACTGGCCATTCCGCGTTTGCGCGAGCGGCCTGCCGATATTCTGCCGCTGGCCTATCACTTCCTCCATGAATATCGCCAGCGGCTGGGCTATGGCGCATCCCGCATCGATGCCGAAGGCGAACGCAAGCTGCGCGAGCACGACTGGCCGGGCAATATCCGCGAACTGGAAAACGCCATCCACCATGCGCTGCTGATCTGCCAGGAGGACAGCCTGCGCGCCGAGCACTTCCATCTCTCCCATGTGGAGCGGCGCCCGGCATACGCCGCGCATGGCGGCATCGATTGCAGCAACGATCCCCTGCAAGCGCTGGAACAGGCCTTGCAGAACCTGTTCAATCAAGCGCAGGCGGGCCTGTTTGAAAAAATCGAAGACACGGTATTTCGTACCGCCTTCGAGTTTTGCGAACGCAATCAGGTACAGGCCGCGCGCCTGCTCGACATCAGCCGCAACGTGCTGCGCGCCCGGCTGATCCGCAACGGGCAGATCTCGGCGCTGAAATGACGCTCATTGCAAAATAACAACTTGAACAGACTTTTCTTCACAATAAACTTACAATTTCCCAACAATTGTTAACGATTATCATTTATATTCATCAGCCCGATTATTTGCCTGGCTGTTTGAATACCGATGATGATGCACCGAGGATTTGCGACTTCCCTTCCCTGCCGCTGCGCCACCAGCGCCGCGTGGCTGCTGACCAGTCTGCTGGCGGTGGCGCCCCTGGCCTGGGCCGACGATGCGGCCACGGCCGCCGGCAGCAATGCAGCGGCCTTGCCCGAGATCAGCGTCTCTGCTGGCCGCGACAAGGCCAGCAGCAGTTACAACGCCACCAGCACCAGCGGTGCCACGCGCACCGATACCCCGCTGATGGAACTCCCGCAGTCGGTACGCGTGATGACCACCCAGCAGATCGAGGATCTGGGTGCGGTGCGTCTGGCCGACACGGTCGATTACGTCAGCGGCATCAGCCGCCTCAATGACTTCGGCGGCACCTGGGACAACTTTGCCATTCGCGGCTTCAGCAGTACCGACATGGGTTTCCTGGTCAATGGCTTCCCCGGTTCGCGCGGCTACAATCCGCGCCGCGATACGGCCACCATCGAACGCATCGAATTCCTCAAGGGCCCGGCCGCCGCGCTCTATGGCAGCAGCGAGCCGGGCGGCACCATCAACATCGTCACCAAAAAGCCGCAATTCACGCGCAAGAACAGCGCCGAACTCAGTGCCGGCACCGGCGGCCTGCGCCGTGCCACGGTGGACAGCACCGGTCCCCTGAGCCAGAACCTGGCCTATCGCCTGATCGCCATGACCGAGGAAGGCGACAGCCGTTCCAGCCTGCTCAACAACCGCCGCTCGCTGGTGGCCCCGTCGCTGGCCTGGGTGATCGACAAGGACACCCTGCTGAACTACGAGGCCGAATTCCTGCAGGCCAGCACACCGCTGGACCGCGGCCTGATCAACGTGCGCGGCGTGCTGGGCACACTGCCGCGTGACCGCGTCCTGAACGAACCCTCGGATGGCAACATGGCCATGCGCAGCAATACTCACCAGCTGACGCTGGAGCGCACGCTGTCCGAGCAGTGGCGTGCCAGGCTTGGTGCCAGCTACAAGGAAAGCAGCTTCGATGGCTATTACACCGAAGCGGCCCTCTCCAATCCGCTGGCCGCTGACAACCGCACGCTCAACCGCACCCGCACCTGGCGGCAGCTTCCCTCTCGCGATACCTCCTTCCAGGCGGAGCTGCAGGGCAACTTCAACACCGGTGCCATCAGCCACACCCTCCTGATCGGTGCAGAAGCATCGACGCTGTGGATGAATACGGAAATCCTGCGCTCGGCCAATACCCCCATCGATATCTACAATCCGGTCTATGGCAGCCCGTTGCTGCCGCTGACCAACCGCACCAGCAGTTCGGACGAAAGACAGCGCGTGAAGGGCGTGTTCGTGCAGGACCAGCTGAGCCTGTCGCCGCAATGGAAATTGCTGGCGGGCCTGCGCTGGGATCAATACAAGCAGAGCATCGAGAACCGCGTGGGCGGCGTCACCACCACCTCGCAGCAACAGAGCGCCGTGTCGCCGCGCGCCGGCATCACCTATCTGCCGACGGCCTGGAGTTCGGTGTATGTGACGGCAGGCAAATCCTTCCGTGCCAACAGCGGCGTGGATGCCAGCGGCCGCGCCTTCGATCCGCAGCATTCGACCGCCTATGAAGCCGGCCTCAAGCTGCAGACCACGGATGAACGCCTGGGGGCCAACTTCGCGGTCTACGACATCACCAAGACCAATGTCCTTACCGCCAGCGATACGCCCGGCTTCCAGGTGGCAGCTGGCGAGGCCAAGAGCACCGGCTTCGAGGCCGATGCCTATGGCCAGATCGATGCGCACTGGCGCCTCTCGGCCAACTTCGCCTGGGACAATGCGCGCGTGACGAAGGACAAGACCCTAGCCGCCGGCACGCGCCTGGCCAACATTCCGGCCTACAGCGCAGGTCTTCTGGTCATGCGTGAAGATGCAACGGCCAGTGGCGCGCGCTATGGACTGGGGGGCGGCGTGAACTACGTGGGCAACCGTTCGGGCAATACCGCCGACACCTATTCGTTGCCGGCGTATGCGACGGTCAAGCTCCTGAGCTACTGGCAGGTGAGCAAGAATGTGCGGCTGTCGCTGGACGTGCACAACCTCTTCAACCGCAACTACTATCCGGGCTCGTGGAACAACCTCTACGTGATGCCGGGGGCGGAACGCACTGTCGTGGCGCGCATGAAGATCGACCTGTAATCCGTAAACAATATCCCCGGCAAGCGAAGCATTCAGGAGGAGAGCCCATGAAAAAGCTCTTCCTCCTGCGCGATATGCAAGCGCAGGATGGCCTCCAATGCGTACAGCGCATGCCGCAGCTCCTGCGCCGTGGCCGGTGCCAACGACGGATCAGCGGGGCTGGTACCGAGCTGCACGGCAATCCGTTCGATGGTGCGGCTCAGTCGATGGATTTCGCGATGGGTGCTGCTCATCGCGGCCATCGGATCACGGCCGCCTATCAATGTCGCCAGACGCGGATAGAGGCGCGCATCATCCTCGGTTTCATGCGGCAGCAGGCGCGTCTTGAGCAATCCGTTCAGGGACTGCAGTGCCTCGCGCAAGGCGCTGACCGTGAGGACATCGCTGTGCCCGGCCAGCCACAACAGGCGATCCAATATCGGTGCCAGCACGGCATGCTCCTGCTGCAATCGCTCCCGCTCGCCAGCTGGCAAGCGGCTGCGCAAGACGTCCTTCTGCAACGTCAGCACCCGCAGTGCATTGAGGATGACGGCCACGTCGATGCCTTCCTGCAGGACCGCACCCGCCACCGGAGGCAGATAGCCGAACGCGGCCACCAGCATCGCCAGCACCGATAGCCCCATACCGGCCATCACGCTCTGCAAGGCAATCCGGCGGGTCTGCTGCGCCAGCTGCACGGCGAACACCAGGCGATCCAGACGATCCACCAGCAACACCACCTGCGCCGATTCGGCCGCCGCAGCAGCCCCGCGCGCGCCCATGGCCACACCGATATCGGCGGCGGCCAGGGCCGGGGCATCATTGACCCCGTCCCCAACCATCAACGTGACACCCTGCTGGCGCGCCGCAGTGATGGCCGCCAGCTTGGCGGCCGGGCTCTGCTCGGGCAGGATCTCGTCCACGCCCAGTGCACGGCCGATGGTGGTGGCCACATCGTGGCGATCACCAGTCAGCATGACAATGCGTTGGGCACCGAGCGTGCGCAGCAAGCGCAGCGCACGCGGGGCTTCCAGCCGCACTTCATCGGCCAGCAACAGCACCCCGGCAAAACGCCCTTCGATGGCGACATACACCCCCGCCACTCCCTCATAGCCAATCCGCTGGTTCAACGGCACAGCCCAGGCAGGCAGCGCCGCACCGGCCAGCACATGGTCAAGGGTGCCGACACGCAGCGCGCGCCCTTCCACGCGGCCGCTCAATCCGGCACCGGGGGACTCGCTCACCTGCTCGGGCAGCGCCAGATCGAGTCCGCGTTCGAGCGCCGCACTGACCACGGCTTGCGCGATGGCATGGACCGACATCTGCTCCAGCGACGCCGACAGTCTCAGCAACTCATCAGCGCCAATGCCGGGCGCAGGATGCAGGGCCATCAGATGCGCCTTGCCGGTAGTCAGGGTACCGGTCTTGTCGACGAAGAGGGTATGCAGCTGCGCCAGCTTTTCCAGCGCACCGCCGTGCTTGATGAGTATCCCCTGCTGGGCGCAACGCGACATGGCGCACACCAGCGCCACTGGTACCGCCAGGATCAGGGGGCAAGGCGTTGCCACCACGGCCACCGCCAGCGCGCGCTGCGGGTCACCGCTGATGAGCCAGGCCAGCCCGGCCAAGGCGAGCGACAGCGGCACGAACAGCAAGGCATAGCGGTCTGCCAGCCGCACTGCCGGTGCACGTGACTGACGGGCGGCACTGACCAGGCGCACGATGTTGCCCAGGGTCCCCTGCTCTGCCGTGCTGGTGGCCAGCAAGTCGAAGGCCTCGCCGGCATTGATGCTGCCGCTGCAGAGCGCAGCCCCCGAGGCGAGATTGACCGGCAGTGACTCGCCTGTCAGGGTGGCCTGGTCGAGCAGCGCTGCGGACAGTGCGATGCCATCCACCGGCACCGTCTCGCCGGGACGCACCAGCAGGCGGTCGCCGGGCCGGATCGCTGCCACCGCGACCTCCACGACACGGCCGTCTTCGTGACGATGCGCCTGTTGCGGCACCTTCGCCAGCAGCGCCGACATCTCCTGCTGCGCGCGGCGTTCGGCGTGGCTTTCCAGGGCACGGCCGGTGACGAACATGAGGGCGATCACCGCTGCGGTCAGTTCCTCCTGCAAGACCAGCGCACCGGCCAGGGTGAGCAAGGCCATCAGGTCCAGCCCCCACTGGCGGTGCCACAGGGACAGCACCGTTTCACTGACAACGAAGAGCAGCACAAGCGCGGCACTGACTTTCCAGACGCACGCGGCGATGAGTGGCAGGTGCCAGAGATGCAGCAGCCCGCCCGTGGCCAATGCCAGGGCACAACAGAAAACCAGGGGAAGATGGAAACGATGGCGCCAGTTCATGGATCTGGGCCGCAGCATCACGGCAGTTGGCGAGCAGGATCGCAACCGCGATGATGAGGCCGCAGAGCGCCTCAGCGATGCTTATCTCTCTCACAAGGCTGACTTGCGTCAAGTCCAGCCTCCGCAACATGTTCAGTGCGGCAACATCGGGCGTACCGTGGAAGCATCACGGCACGCCCATGCGGATCAGGAGGGAGTTTGTTGCGCCTCGGCATGAGCACGGCGCAGTCGCGTCACGCCTTCAATGATCTCCTGCGGCTGGGCATTGGCGAAAGAAAGTCGCCAATGGCCCGGATCGGATGGCGTGGCATAGAAGGCGCTGCCCGGCACGTACATCACGTTGTGCCGCACCGCGGTCTGCAGCAGTGCCGTGGCATCGGTGCCATCCTTCCAGCTGGCCCAGATGAACATGCCGCCTTCCGGC
>NZ_DBIC01000233.1:9929-10743 GCF_002296545.1 Herbaspirillum sp. UBA812
CAGATGAACATGCCGCCTTCCGGCGCGATCAGCGAGAGACGATCGCCGAAGGCCTCGCGCAAGGACGACAGCATGATCGCGCAACGTTCGCGATAGGTGGCGATGATGTGCGGCAGATGGGCCTCCAGATGCCCGGCCTGCAGATATTGCGCCGCCACCATCTGCATCCACGGCGCGGTACACAGGTCGCCGGTCTGCTTGGCGATGACGGCACGGCGCAGAATCTCCGAGGGGCCGCACATCCAGCCGATGCGCAAACCCGGTGCCACGATCTTCGAGAGACTCGACAGGTACACCAGCCAGTCACGCGCCCCCTCGATCTCCTGCGCCACCTGCAGCAGCGGCGGCTCGGCCTGCCCGGAAAAACGCAGCTGGCCGTAGGGATCATCCTCGATCACGATGAACTGGTAACGCACCGCCAGCGCAAGCAAATGGCGGCGGCGTACCAGCGGCAAGGTGGCGCCGGTCGGATTGGCGAAGCTCGGCACCAGGTACAGCAGCTTGGGCCGGGCGCCCTCCAGCAGCAAGGCTTCCAGGGCATCGGTATCCATGCCTTGGGCGTCACCGGGAATCTCCAGCAATTCGGCATGCGCCAGGCGCAAGGCCTGGATCGCCGCCGGATAGCAGGGCCGCTCGATGACCACGCCATCACCCGGCTCCAGCAGGATGCGCAACAGCAGTTCAAACCCCTGCTGTGAACCGGTGGTGACGATCAGGTCGCCCGGATCGGCACCGCCGATGCGCGTACGCGTGACCTGCTTGAGCACTTGCGCAAGTTGCGCCGCGCCTTCGGTGGCCCCGTATTGCAGGCAGG
>NZ_DBIC01000233.1:11041-11473 GCF_002296545.1 Herbaspirillum sp. UBA812
CGGTGGCCCCGTATTGCAGGCAGGCCGCCGCTGCACTGTCGAGCAGGGTGGCGGCGCTCTTTGCCAGCCCTTGCGTATCGAACAGCGCAGGCGCCGGATAGCCGCCGGCAAAGGAGATCATGCCGGGTTGCTGCGTGTACTTGAACAGCTCCCGGATGGGCGAGCCCTGGGGCGACTGGAAGGCCGGATTGAAACGATAGGCTGCGGTCATGATCGATCAGGGTTTATTGCTCGATCATGCGGTTCCAGCGGTTGTTCCACTCGGAGCGCTTCTCGTTGACGGTATCCCAGTCGACGGTGTTGAGGTTCTTGGTCAGCACTTCGCTCTTGCCCAGCTTGGCCTGCGCGGCGTCCGACAGCGGCACGTTGCGGTTGACCGGAATCGAATTGGCCAGCGCCATGCTCTTGGCCTGCACCGCCGGGGTCAGCAGG
>NZ_DBIC01000229.1:0-490 GCF_002296545.1 Herbaspirillum sp. UBA812
GCATGCGCCGTACGCGGGTCCGCCCAGCCACAGCGTGCCGCGCGATTACATCGTGCGTCGCTTCGACGAGTATGCCGATCACTTCGACAGCAACCTGGTCAGCCACCTGGACTATCGCGGACCGGAAGTGCTGGGCATGCTGCTCAACGCCTTCCTGTCGGAGATAACGCCAAGTATGGTGCTGGACGCCGGCTGCGGCACCGGGCTGTGTGCGCCGGTCCTCGCGCCGCACGCGCTGGCTCTGGAAGGCGTGGACCTCTCCCCCAACATGTTGCGTCATGCCGCGCAACACCCGCAGTACACGGCGCTGGAACAGGCGGACGTGGTGGAATGGATGGCAGCCCATCCGGCACGCTATGGCCTGATCGCCGCCTGTGACGTGCTGATCTACTGCGGGGAGCTGGCGTCCTTCTTCGCAGCGGCGCGACGCTCCCTGCAGACGCAGGGCCATCTGATCTTCACGGTGGAACTGGCTGGGGAAGAACACGCC
>NZ_DBIC01000229.1:768-3935 GCF_002296545.1 Herbaspirillum sp. UBA812
TTCACGGTGGAACTGGCTGGTGAAGAACACGCCGCTCCCTACACGCTCCATCCCAGCGGCCGCTTCCGCCATCAGCGCAGTTATGTCGAACACTGCCTGCAAGCGGCGGGCCTGGAGGTGCTGCTGGTGCGCGAAGAAAGCCTGCGCGTCGAAATGCAGCAAGCCGTGCCGGGACTGGTGGTCCTGGCACGGGGGTGAACGATCGCGCCGGAGCGCCGGCGCGACTTGGCCGCGCTCAGCCGATGGCGCGAGCGATGGCCGGCAACATGTCCGACGGTTCCGGACGGCGGGTGTAGTCTGGATTGACTTCGGCATAAACGATCACGCCATCCGGCGCGATCACGTAGCGGGCCGGCATGGGCAGCGTCCAGCTGGCATCGCCATTGAAAGCGGGCAATTCATTCTTGAGCGAGCGATACAGCTCCACCAGATAGTCCGGCAAGGTGAAGCGCAGTCCGAAGGCGGCGGCCACCTCATTGCCCGCGTCCGAGAGGATGGAGAATTCCAGCCCGTTCTGGCGCATCGCCTTGCGGCTGTTGGCCGGCAGCTGCGGCGAGATCGCCACCAGGCTGGCTCCGGCCTGCTGCAACTGCGGCAGGACTTCCTGCAGCGCCTGCAATTCCATATTGCAGTAAGGGCACCACACACCACGATAGAAACTCACCGCCAGCGGTCCTCGGGCCAGCAGCTCGGCGGAGGAGACCGGCTTGCCATCCGGATCGGCCAGCGTGAACTGCGGTGCACGGTCACCCGCCTTGAGCGCCCGTGCGGCCGCCCCTGATGCGATCAGTTCATCGGTGGCGCGCTGCATGGTGGCAATGACCGGTGCGGGTACATTGTAGGGTGGCTTGCCGGCCACGAAGTCGGCTTTGAAGGCGTCCAGCTTGTCTTGCAGAGTCATGATGAGGCTCCTGTCATTGAGGTCGGTAAATGGGATAAGGCTGCTCGGCGGTGTTCCTCACCACCGACGCAGCGCATTCTGGTCCTCTGCTGACGGGAATGGCAGACAGGCAATGGCTATAATGCTTATTCCACTTTGGAATAAATGAGATCACTATGGATCGCTTGCTGGCCATGACGGCCTTCGTACGGGTCGTGGAGGCGGGATCGTTCTCGGCGGCGGCGCGGGTGCTGGGCGTGGGGCAGCCGGCAGTCTCCAAGACCGTGGCGCAGCTGGAAGACAAGCTCAAGGTCAGGCTGCTGCTGCGCTCCACTCACGGTCTCACGCCGACCGAAGCGGGGATGCGTTTCTTCGAGCGTGCCCGCGTGGCCATCCAGGAAGCGGAGGAAGCCGAACTGGCCGCACGCGGTGCCGGCGCAGGCCTGGCCGGACGCTTGCGGGTTTCGGCCGCCCCCACCTTTGCGCGGCTGTTCGTGATTCCCTTCCTGCCGCTGTTTCTGGCACGTCATCCGGCACTGGAGGTGGACGTGATCCTGGATGACCGCACCATCGACCTGGTGGCCGAAGGCATCGACGTCTCCCTGCGCATGGGGAACCTGGCCGATTCCGCCAGCGTCGCGCGCAAACTGGCCACGACACGGCGCTCGGTGCTGGCTACCCGCGCCTATCTGGAGCGGGTTCCGGCACCACGGGTACCGGCAGATCTGGCCAGGCACGAGACCCTGGTCTTGAGCCAATTGGACAATGTCTGGACCTTCACCCGTGCCAGTACCGCAGTCTCGGTCATGGTGCAGGGGCGGGTGCGTTTCAACGCCGCCGAGGGCATCCGCGCGGCCGTGCTGGCCGACATGGGTCTGGCCATTGCCTCTGACTGGATGTTCGCCCCTGAACTGGCGGCCGGCAGCGTGGTACGCGTCCTGGAAAAATGGACGCTGCCGGACATCGCCCTGTGGGCGGTCTTTCCCACCGGCAGGCTGGCCAGTGCCAAGGCGCGTGCCTTCGCTGATTTCGTCGAGGAGATCATGCTGCAGCAGCAGATCCTGACCTGAAGCACGCGTCGATCAGGGCGCGTGGCATGGATCCTGCATCGCATCGCGGCAAGCCTGCCGACCCAAGCATGCCAGGACGGCAGCGCGGGGGCGGGAGCCATATCCACCGTGCAACACGGATGAAGAAAGTTTCACTTTTTGTCGCACTTTTAGACCAAGGTACAGTCGTACCGGCATCCGGCATGGCTTAGAATAGCCAAAGCTCACGACGTAATCGATTGGTACGCACCGGCTTGATGCGCGATGAATTTCCCCTTTTCGTCGCCCTGGACAGGCCGCCAAGGTGCGACATCTGAAAAGGAAACGTAATGACGCAGTCACCCAAAAACATCTCGGCCCTGATGTGTGAGCTCAGCGTGGCGCTGGCGGAATTGTCGGAGAAGATGAGCAATCTCTCGGTCACGCTGGAAAATTCCTACCTGGAATCCAACGCCCCGGAACCGGCCGCCCTCATGGAAGCGGCCCGCGAAACCATCGAGAAGGCCCGCGGCAGCTGAGTCCACGCCGCGCCAGCATCTCCTTTCAACTCACCGCATCCGGCAGCCGGATTCATTCCGGCCTGCCCGGCTAACCGGCCACCCAGCCACAGCAGCGGCCTCCCTCATCAAAAGTCATATTTCAGCTCGGCAAAAACCGTGCGCTGCGGGAAGGGATGGAACAGGAAGTAATCCCGGTTGGTCAGGTTGTCCACGCCCACCGCACCGCTCCAGTGGCGGTCGATGCGATAGCGCACGCGGGCATCGAACACGGTATAGCCATCGAAGCCCTGATAGGTGTGCGTGTTGATGTCGGTATTGTCGACGGTCGCGTAGACCCGCCCGCTGTAGCGCCCTGCCACCGTATAGGTCCAGCGGTCATCCGGCTTGTAGCTGGCCACCAGCGTGGCGCGCCATTCCGGCACGTAGGGCGTGCGCTTGCCCACCGAGGTCGCGCCCGCCGTGGTGGCGACATAGCCCTTGTTTTCCAGGATGCGGGCATCGACCCAGGTCACGCTGCCGTTCAGCGAGAAACCGCGCACCAGCAGATCGTTGCGCTCGAAGGCCGCCTCGATGCCGCGCTGGCGGGTGCGATCCACGTTCTGCGTGAAGGAGGCCACACCGCTGCCGATGGTGGAACTTTGCGAAATCAGCGCATCCGACACCCGCTCTTCGAACAGCGAAACGCGCCACTTGCCCTGCCCTTCCTGCAACTGCTTTTCGATGGCCAGTTCGGTGGAC
>NZ_DBIC01000095.1:0-4190 GCF_002296545.1 Herbaspirillum sp. UBA812
CCGGTGGTTTCGTCGACAAGATCAAGGAAAATCCCTACATCGTGGCCGGTGCGGGCGTCCTGGTCGCGCTGCTGGCAGTCGGTGGCGGCGTGCTGGCCATGCGCCGCCGCAAGAAGAAGTCCGAGGACGGACCGGCTGAACCTGCCATCGAGCCTGAGCCTGCGCCTTCACCTGAACCCGTGGCGGCGATGGCCGCCGTTACACCCGAGCCTGAACCTGAACCCGCTCCGGTGGCCGAGCCTGAGCCCGCCGCCGAAGCGGTCGTGGCACCGGTGGTGGCGGCACCTGTCGAAGAGCCGCCGGTCGACCCGATCGCCGAGGCCGACATGTACATCGCCTATGGCCGCGACGAACAGGCCGAGGACATCCTCAAGCTGGCCCTGCAGACGCAGCCCGAGCGCCAGGCCCTGCACGCCAAGCTGCTGGAGATTTATGCCAAGCGCGGCGACGTGGACAATTTCAACCGCGTGGCGCTGAACCTGCATGCCCTGAGCGGTGGCCTCAACGAAGCTTGGGTCAAGGCGGCTGCGCTGGGCCTCACCATCGATCCGACCAATCCGCTGTATGGTGGCACGCCGGCCGAGCCGGAGCCTGAGCCTGAAGAAGCCGCGGGAATGGAATTCGACCTGTCTGACTTCAAGGCGGCCGAGGTACAGCCGGAAGCCACGCCGGCACCGGCGGCCGCCATGGACCTGGGCAAGGACATCGATTTCGACCTGGATCTGGAAAACGGCGCCAAGCCGGATGCCGACGAGCCCATCCTGCCGGCCTCCAGCGGCGCGGCCTCGGCCTCGATGTTGCTGGACAGCCTGGACGATGCGCCGGCGGCCACGACCCTGGCCGACCTCGACCTGAGCCTGCCGGAAGACACCCCGGCCCCGTCGGCGGCCAACATCCTGGAAGAAGACGAGGAATCGGCCTTCGAGCAGGAAATGACCACCAAGCTGGACTTGGCCGCCGCCTATGAAGAAATCGGCGACAAGGAAGGCGCCCGCGAATTGCTGGAAGAAGTGATGCGCGGCGGCAACGACGCCCAGGTGGCGCGCGCCAAGTCCATGATCGCCGCCCTGGGCTGATCCCGGCATCAGGAGCGATTACAATAGCTTCATCTCGCGGGCAGCTCGCATGAGCTGCCCGTTCGTTTTTTATCGTGCCGCCAGACCGTGGTGTGCGGGCTGTATGAAGCTTTCTGCAGGCTTGCGCAGGAACCCGGCCGCTTGCGGAAGGCAGTGAACATCCATGACAGAACTTTCTTCCCCGTCCGAGGGCCTGCGCCGTGTGGTGCTGGGCGTGCAATACGACGGCGCCAGCTGGCAGGGCTGGCAGACCCAGCCGCACCGCCAGACCGTGCAGGACCAGCTGGAAGCCGCCCTGCGGCGTTTCAGCACGACCCCGATTGCCACCACCTGCGCCGGCCGCACCGATTCGGGCGTCCACGCGCTGGAGCAGGTCGTGCATTTCGACACGGCCATTGCCCGCGACAGCTTTTCCTGGGTGCGTGGCACCAATGCTTTTTTGCCGCCCACGATCGCGGTGCGCTGGGCTTGCGAACTGCCCTGGGTGGATGACGCAGCCATCGCCGGCGCCACTGCTGCGGCCCAGGCGGCCGAGTTGCACGGAGCCGAGCGGGAAGGGGCCGAGAGCCTGGCCCAATTCGGTTTCCATGCGCGCTTTTCAGCCATCGCCCGTACTTATCACTACGTGCTCTACAACCACGCGGTGCGCTCGCCGCTGCTGGCCGGCAAGGCTGGCTGGACCTTCCGCCCGCTGGACGCGGACCGCATGCACCAGGCTGCGCAACACCTGATCGGTGAACATGACTTCACCAGCTTCCGCGCCGTGGAATGCCAGGCCAAGTCGCCGGTGCGCAAGATGGAAAGCATCGCCGTGCGCCGCTACGGCGACATGATCGTCTTCACCCTCAAGGCCAATGCCTTCCTGCACCACATGGTGCGCAACATCGTCGGTTCGCTGATCGTGGTGGGCAGCGGCAAGCAGGGACCGGAATGGATGGGGCAGGTGCTGGCCCTGCGCGACCGCAGCCGCGCCGCGCCCACCTTCATGCCCGATGGCCTGTACCTGGCGCGGGTCGACTACCCTGATAGCTGGGCGCTGCCGCAGGAGGCGCGTTCCTGGCCCTGGCTGTAAGCCCGTCAGCCGCCAGACCAGTAGAAGTTTTCACCCATGAGGCAATCTCCATGAGCTTTCGTACCCGCATCAAGATCTGTGGCCTGACCCGTGAAGAAGATGTCCGTGCCACCGTGGCCGCTGGCGCCGATGCGCTGGGCCTGGTGTTCTATCCGAAGAGCCCGCGCTACGTGACGCCGCTACGCGCCGGCGAACTGGCTGCAGCTGTCCCCCCCTTCGTGAGCATCGTCGGCCTGTTCGTCAACCCGACGCTGGAGGAGGTGCAGGAGGTGCTGCTTGAGGCACCGCTGACGGTACTGCAGTTCCACGGTGACGAGACGCCCGAGCAGTGCGCTGCCATCGCCGAAGCTGTTGTCAGACCCTTCATACGCGCGGCCAGAATAGGAAGTTCGACGCAGCCCGCGGATTTGTTAGAATACGAGCAGGCATATCGCTCTGCCAGTCCGTTTTTCACCGGACTGCTGCTCGACACCCTGGTCGAGGAGTATGGCGGCAGCGGAAAGGTTTTCGATTGGTCTCTCATTCCAAAAGAACTCGCGCCTCGGGCCGTTTTGAGTGGTGGCTTGAGCGTACACAACGTCACTGAGGCGGTCGCCGGCGTTCGCCCTTACGCGGTCGACATCAGCAGTGGCGTCGAAGTCGCCAAGGGCATCAAGGATGCCGCCAGGATAGAGGCCTTCATCCAGGCCGTGCGTCTGGCGGATGCTACCCCTGCGTAGCACACCCCCACAGAGTTTCAGAGGAACACCATGAAAGAATTGAATCCCCTCGGCGGCTTCGCCGAGCGTCAAGCCATTCCCGCCGCCGCTCTGCACCAGACGGCCCATTACAATTTGCCCGACGCCCGTGGCCACTTCGGTCCCTACGGCGGCAGCTTCGTCTCCGAGACGCTGACCCTGGCCTTGAACGAGCTGCGCGATGCGTATGCGAAATATCAGCACGATGAACAGTTCCTGGCCGAATTCCATACCGAACTGAAACATTTCGTCGGCCGCCCCAGTCCGGTGTATCACGCCAAGCGCTGGTCCGAGATCGCCGGTGGCGCGCAGATCTACTTCAAGCGCGAAGACCTGAACCACACTGGTGCCCACAAGATCAACAACGTGATCGGCCAGGCTTTGCTGGCCAAGCGCATGGGCAAGAAGCGCATCATCGCCGAGACCGGCGCCGGCCAGCACGGTGTGGCTACCGCCACCATCTGTGCGCGTTTCGGCATGGAATGCATCGTCTACATGGGCAGCGAAGACGTGAAGCGCCAGCTGCAGAACGTCTACCGCATGAACCTGCTGGGTGCCAAGGTGGTGCCGGTGGAATCCGGCTCCAAGACCTTGAAGGATGCGCTCAATGAAGCCATGCGCGACTGGGTCACCAACGTCGAGACCACCTTCTACATCATCGGTACCGTCGCCGGTCCGCACCCCTATCCGATGATGGTGCGCGACTTCCAGTCGGTGATCGGCAACGAATGCATCCAGCAAATGCCGGAAATCGCCTCACGCCAGCCGGATTATGTGGTGGCCTGCGTCGGTGGCGGTTCCAACGCCATGGGCATCTTCTATCCCTACATCGACTATCCGGACGTCAAGCTGGTCGGCGTGGAAGCCGCCGGCGATGGCCTGGACACCGGCCGTCACTCGGCCTCGCTGACCCTGGGCTCGCCCGGCGTGCTGCACGGCAACCGCACTTACCTGCTGCAGGATGCCAACGGCCAGATCATCGAGACCCATTCGGTCTCGGCCGGCCTGGATTATCCGGGCGTGGGTCCGGAACACGCCTGGCTGAAGGACAGCGCCCGCGCCAGCTACGCCTGCATCACTGATGAAGAAGCGCTGGAAGCCTTCCACAACTGCTGCCGCATCGAAGGCATCATCCCGGCGCTGGAGTCCAGCCATGCTCTGGCCCATGCGGCCAAGCTGGCGGCCACCTTGCCCAAGGATCAGATCGTGCTGGTCAACCTGTCCGGCCGTGGGGACAAGGACATGCATACCGTGCAACAGCATCAGGGTTGATCCCCGGCCTGCCCGCACGTGCCGACCGGCTCT
>NZ_DBIC01000321.1:0-3637 GCF_002296545.1 Herbaspirillum sp. UBA812
AGCCCGCCCGATCCGCCAATAGAAAAAAGCCGTCCGTGACAACACGGACGGCCAGCTTGGTTTCTCATGTCGCCGGCCCGAAGCGGCCGGGCGGCATCAGCGGTTGGGAGGAAGATTGGATTCGCCCGCCAGCAGGGTATTGGCCGGCAAGGCCTCCTGCTGCTTGAGCCGCGCATAGAGCGGTGTGAAGTCCGGCGCGGTATCGTTGAAGAGCTGTTCGAAATCCTTGATCACGAAATAGGTCTCCTGATAGGTATCGATCTTGTAGAGCGTGCGCATGATGCGCTCCACCTCAAACGGCACGCGACGCGGCTGGTCGCTGGAGAGGCAGTACTCGACCTCGCCGCCCGAGGACAGGATGCCGGCACCATAGATGCGCAAACCCTCCTTGCTCTGGATCAGCCCGAACTCGATGGTGTACCAGTACAGGCGCGCCAGATAAGCCAGCCCGTCGAGCTTGAGCGCCTTCAGGCCGCCCTTGCCGTATTCCTGCAGGTGGTTGGCGAAGATCGGATTGAACAGCAGCGGCACATGGCCGAAGAAGTCATGGAACAGATCAGGCTCGACGATGTAATCGAACTCGTGCTCTTCACGTAGCCACACGGTGACCGGGAAGCGGCGATTGGCCAGGTGCTCGAAGAAGGTGTGGTCCGGCACCAGGCCCGGCACGGCCACCAGCTCCCAGCCGGTGGCCTTGAAGAGCGCTTCGGTGGTACGGTCAAAGCGCGGGATGCCTTGCGAGACATCGAGCGCCTTCAGGCTGTCGATGAAGACATCACAGGCGCGGCCGGGAATCAACTTCGCCTGGCGCTCATAGAGACGACGCCACAGCGCGTGCTGGGCGGGCGTGTAGCCCTCCCAGTTCTGGGCCACGACGTAGTTGGCGTCGGCCTGGCTGTAGTCGCCGCGCAAGGCTCCGCTATCGGACTTGGTGGCGACGGTGGCGAAGAAATCATCGGTGTTGGGATTGGTGCTCATGGCATACCCGTTATCAAAGTGAGGCGCATATTATGCGCTCCCGGCACGGGATGGTCATGTGCGTTCGCGCAAGCAGCGCGTCAGGCAGCGGGCGGCGGCGTGCCGTCGTCCTTCTTTTTGGCACCGATGCCGGTCACGCGCGCGCCCCATTTCAGCAGTGCCTTGAAGTTGGCCTTGACGATATAGTCCAACATTGCAACTTGCTCTTCCAGCGCCTCCTGGAACACCGTGGCCGAGTTGGCAGGCTTGATCTTTAGGTAGGCATCGGCCTCGCCATAGTCGCGATGGATTTCCATGCCGGCCTTCTTGGCGATGTGCATCATCACCTTGTTGGACGAGAGACAGTGCATGTACAACGTATCGACATCGGCATTGCGACAGTGCATCGAAGCGCGCATGAACAGGCGCGTGCCCACCCCGAGCCCGCGTGCGGCGGCCGTCACCGAGACCCCGAACTCGGCGACCACCGGCTTGATGGTGGCACCGCTGATGCGCGTGCTCTCCTTGGGCGCGAAGGCCAGGTGGCCCACACCGAGCAGTCGCAAGCGACGGTCATAGACGCCGAAGACGGTATCGCGCTCGAAGTTGATGCCCTCGACGTAGCGCGTCACCATCTCATCGGAGAGCTTGGAACCGAAGCGCAGCAGGCGATCCTTTTCTTCCAGCGCGAGGAAATGTCGCAGCAGGTGGCGGCGCGCACGCGGCGAGAGCTCCTTGACGAAGACGTTGGGCTTGTCCTGCTTCTCCGGCTGTGCAGGCGGCAAGCCGGGTTGCTGGCCACGCAGGCGCTGGAGGAGACGGGACAGGGGATGGCTCATCGTGACCTTCCCTCAGGACTGCGCCGGACGATGCTGCTCGACATAAGCCGCCACTTGCGCAGTGCGTGCCGCCAGGATGGCCTCGGGAATGCGTTGCGGCTGTGCCTGCTGCTGTGCGATGGCGCCGGCATCGATGGCCTGCGCGGCCTGCAGTGCGCCTTCCAGATAAGCCGCCTGCGGGAAGGGCTGCAACTCCAGCCCGGTGCGGCCGCGATGGTCGCACTCCGAGGCACGCAGCATGTCGACGAAGCGCTGCGGTTTGCGGAAGGCATCGCACCGCGCGAAGAACTTGACCAGGGTATCGGGACGCATCTCGAAGGAGCGTCCCACATTGCCATGTTCGCGGGCCGTCATCAGCGCCAGGTCACGGCATTCGCCGGGTACCTTCAGGCGCGTGCAGACGTCTTCGGCCAAACGTTCGCTGCGCGCTTCATGGCCATGATGGCGCGGCCAGATCTCGGGCGGCGTGGTGCCTTTGCCGAGGTCGTGCAACAGCGCGGCAAATCGGATCGGCAAAGAAAAATCCTGCGCGGCGGCCCAATCCACCACCAGCATCACATGAACGCCGGTATCAATTTCGGGATGCCATTTCTCGGGTTGCGGTACGCCCCACAGCGCATCGAGTTCGGGCAGGATGCGCTGCAAGGCACCGCAGGCGCGCAAGACCTCGAACATGCGAGACGGCTTGTGCTCCATCAGGCCGCGTGCGAGTTCCTGCCAGACGCGTTCAGGCACCAGCGCATCCACCTCGCCCTCTTGCACCATGCGCTGCATGAGCGCGTTGGTTTCCGGCGCCACCGTGAAATCGGCGAAGCGCGCCGCAAAACGTGCTACGCGCAGGATGCGTACCGGATCTTCGACAAAGGCCTCGGAGACATGGCGAAATACGCGCGCCTCAAGATCGGCACGGCCGTGATACGGATCGACCAGGGTGCCATCCTCATCCTGCGCAATCGCATTGATGGTGAGGTCGCGGCGCGCGAGATCGTCTTCCAGCGTCACATCGGGTGCGGCATGGAAGGCGAAGCCCTTGTAGCCGGGCGCGGTCTTGCGCTCGGTGCGGGCCAGGGCATATTCCTCTTGGGTTTCGGGATGGAGGAACACCGGGAAGTCCTTGCCGACCGGGCGGAAACCCAGTTCCAGCAGCTGCTGCGGCGTGGCCCCCACCACCACGTGGTCGCGGTCCTTCACCGGCAGGCCCAGCAAGCCGTCGCGCACTGCGCCGCCGACGGTGTAGGTCTTCATCGGCTGCGCCTCACTGGTGGTCCGGAAGGATTTCCTTCTCGGCCAGCGCCTCGGCGATCCAGCGCGCCACCGCCGGGTGCTCGCGCACACGGTCGGCATAGGCTTGCAGGGCCGGGGCCAGCGGCACCTGGTAGCTGACGAAACGCATCACCACCGGTGCATAGAAGGCATCGGCAATGGAGAAATCGCCGAAGAGGAATTCATGATGGCCGAATTGCGAGAGGCACTCTTCCCAGATCTCGCACACGCGCGCGATATCGGCTTGTGCGTCGGCGGTGCGCCCCTTGCCGGGGTAGCGGCCACGGATGTCCATGCTCATGGCCGTGCGCAGGCCAGTGAAACCGGAGTGCATCTCGGCACAGATGCTGCGCGCGATGGCGCGGGCATCGGTGCGGGCCGGCCACAGGTGGCGGTCAGGGAATTGCTCGGCCAGATATTCGCAGATGGACAGCGAATCCCAGATCGCGATGTCGCCATCAAGCAGCACCGGCACGCGGCCCGAGCCGGTGTAGCGGGCGATCTCGCCGGCGGTCTCGGGCTGGTCCAGCAGCACGCGCACTTCCTTGAAAGGGATATTGAAGGCCACGGCGGGGAAC
>NZ_DBIC01000004.1:0-7110 GCF_002296545.1 Herbaspirillum sp. UBA812
CCCACGGTGCAACCGGCTGCCAGTGCCGGGCCGACCTTGGCGGTGATCTGGTAGATCGGCCAGTTCCAGGGCGTGATGAGGGCACACACGCCGATCGGCTCGCGCACGATGGCAGTGGTGCCGCGCGGGCGAATGAAGGGATAGTCCGCCAGGTTGTCGCGCGCCACGCGCAGGTGTTCGGCGGCCAGCGGCACATGGGCGGTGCGGGCATAGGTGATGGGAGCGCCCATCTCCAGCGTCAGCGCCTGGGCGAACAGTTCGGTGCGTTCCACCAGCAGGGCGTGAACACGACCGAGCAGCGCGGCGCGCTCCAGCGGCGAGGTCGCGGCCCAGGCCGGAAATGCCCGGCGCGCAGCCTGCACCGCCTGGTCCACGTCGGCGGCGTTGCCCAATGCGATCTCGCAGACACGCTCCTCCGTGGCCGGCGAGACCACGGCGGCGCCCCCGTCGCCTTGCGGGCGCTGCCACTGGCCGTCGATGTAGAAGTGATCCAGGCGGCCGTTGCGCTTGAGGTGCGCCAGTGGAGAGACGATGTCGGTGGAAGCGGTGCGGGTCATGTCGGGGGTGTCCTTGTTTCGGGTTGGTTGCGCGTACGGCGCAGTGTCACAGCAGTGCCGTGGCCTCCACCTCGACCTGCAGGCCGAAGTGCAGTGCCGGGACCGGCACCACGGCGCGCGCCGGGCGGGCGCTGCCGGCCCAGCGTGCGTAAATCTCGTTGAAGGCGGGCCAGTGCGCCACATCGGTGAGATAGATGCGGACCTGCAGCAGCTTGCCGATGTCGCTGCCGGCACCGGCGAGTGCGGCTTCCACATTGGCCAGCACCTGCAGTGCCTGCATTTCGAAGCTGGCCTCGGTGAGCTTGTGCCCGCTCGCATCGATGGGCAACTGGCCCGAAATGAAGACCATGCCGTTGCCGATGGCCACATGGCTGTAGTGGCCGCCCGGTGTGGCCAGGCCGGTCGGGTTGAGGGTAACGGGGGCGGTGTGTGCTGTGTTGTTCATGATGGGCAAGGCTGAAGTGGCAGGAAGGCCGGTCAGGATAACCGACGCATTTCCTGTGATGGACTGTAGCCAAAAGACCTTCAGCGATGTTTAATGTTCGTTCAATTCACCATTAAGAGATTTTTAATGCTGCAACTCGATGACATGCAACTGCTGCGTGCCCTGGGCTCGGCCAGCTCGCTGGCTGGCGCTGCCCGCCTGCTCGACCTGACGCCACCGGCAGTGACGGTGCGCCTGCAGCGCATCGAGGACCGCGTCGGCGTGCGCCTGGCCAATCGCGCCGCGCGCGGCTTCGCGCTCACCGACGAAGGCCAGCGCCTGGTGCAGGAAGCCATGGACATCCTGGAGCGCATCGAATCCATCACCGCCAGCGTCTCGCGTGAATCGGACCGCGGGGCCGGCGGCAACCTGGCCAACGTCAGCGGTTCGCTGCGCGTGGTCGCGCCCTTCGGCTTCGGTCGTCGCTACGTAGCACCGCTGATCCGCGATTTGCACCGCAGCCATCCCAAACTGAGCATCTCGCTGCTGCTGGCCGAAAGTCCGCTGGCAGCTTCCACCGGCGCTGACGCCATCATCTCCATCGGGCGCGTCAAAGGCTCCTCCTGGGTCGGCCACTTCCTCGCGCCCAATGCGCGCTTCCTGTGTGCCGCGCCGGTGCTGGCCAAACGCATGCAGCGCATCAAGCATCCTTCCGACCTGGCCGAGTATCCCTACCTCAGCCTGCGCGAGAACGACGACGACCTCAGCCGCCTGCGCTTTACGCCCGTCGACAGTGCCGGCCGCCGTACCGGCAAGGCGCTCACGGTCAAGCTCAATGGCGCGCTGTCGTCCAATGACGGCACCATCACGCGCGACTGGGCGCTCGATGGTGAAGGCTTCGTGGCGCGTTCCGAATGGGATTGCGCGCATCTGGTCGCCGATGGCAGCCTCAAGCGCGTGCTGCCCGGCTGGCAGCTCGATCCCGCGCCCATCATGGCGCTGCTGCCGGGCCGCCAGGGCCTGACGCTGCGCCAGCGCGTCTTCCTCGACGCCGCCAAGCGGGCCTTCCAGCCCGTCCCCTGGCGGCGCTGAACTGCTTCAGAAATCCGCGACCTTGCCCCAGGACGAATCCGAGAAACGATTGGGGTGGTAGGGACGCGGATCGACGATGGGCTCCACACCGCTGGCCAGGTCCGCGATCAGGTGACCCGCACCCGGCCCGATACCGAAACCGTGACCGGAAAAACCGGCGGCCAGGATCAGGCCCGGCGTCTGCGGCAACTCACCGATGCCCGGCACGCCATCGGGCGTGCTGTCCACATAACCGGCCCAGGTATGCGTGACCTTGGCCTGCGCCAGCTGCGGCAGCAACTCGACCGCACGGCGATGGGTGGCCCGGATCGAGACCGGATCAGCCGACGCATCCAGGATGCGCATGCGTTCCATCGGCGTGGGCGCATCCATGCGCCAGCGCGACAGGGTCTCGTGGCCACTGCGCCAGGCTTCCAGCCCGCCCGGCGACAGGCTGCGCCAGCGCTTGGCGAACATCGGCAGGAACTGCGGGGAGAAGCGCAGGAACTGCATGGTCGGATCGACCCGCGCGCGGCCGCTGATGGCCAGCGCATAGGAGCCGTTGCTGCGGCGGGTGACGGCCACGCCAGACGTGTAGAGCGCGCCCGGCAAAGGCTGCTCCATGGGCGCCACGCTCATGATGGATTGCCGCACGGATGCCTGCGGGAAGCGAATACCCAGTTGATGGCAGAACGATGAGGCCCATGCACCACCGGCCATGACGGCCACCTTGGTCTTGATGACACCGGCTTCGGTGATGACACCCGAGACGCGGCCACCTTCGGTTTCGATGCCGCGTGCGGCGCATTGCTGGATCACGTGGCCACCCAGTTTCATGATGGCGCGCGCCACGGCGGGTGCTGCCTTGCCCGGGTCGGCAGTGCCGTCGGTGGGCGAGAAGACGCCGCCTTTCCAGGCGCGTCCGGTGGCATGGCCGCGCTCGGCAGCTTGCTTGGCATCGAGCATGTAGGTGGTCACGCCGGCAGTCTTGGCGAAGTCTCCCCAGGCCGCCCAGCGGGCGATTTCTTCATCATCGTTGGAGAGATAGAGCAGGCCGCAGCGCGTAAAACCGGTGTCTTCGCCGGTCTCGGCGGAGAATTGTTCCCACAGGTCGATGCTCTTGGTGGCCATCGGCAGTTCGCGGGCGTCGCGATTCTGCTGGCGGCACCAGCCCCAGTTGCGGCTGGATTGTTCGGCACCGATGCGGCCCTTCTCGATCACCGCCACCGAGACGCCACGCTTGGCCAGATAGTAGGCGGTGAAGATGCCGATGATGCCGCCGCCGATGACGACCACATCGGCCGACGCCGGAGGAATGGTAGAACTCTGGACCTGCACGAGCGGGGGCGACATCTTACTTTCCTCCCTCGGCGGCGACGGTCTGCACCACGTAGTACTTGGCCACGCGCTCACTGCTCTCCCAGCCGATGGCCGCACCCAGCGGCACGAAGACGGCGTCGCCGCGCTCTACGGAAACCACGCTGCCATCCGGTTCGGCAAAGCGCACGCCACCGTCGAGGATGTGCATGAATTCATTGACCGGATGGGCGCGCACGATGCGGTGGTAAGGGGTGGAATCCCAGGTGCCGATCTTGCAGCCGATGGAGCTTTCATCGATCACGTTGTCGCTGCGGCAGGTGGGTACGTCGCCCAGCAGGATTTCCTTGGGCAGCGAATTGGCCGAGGGCTTGAAGTTGGCCTCGGCCACCAGCGGGAACACACCCGGCTGCACCGGCTGCGGGCAGTCGGCCGCGCAGAACATGACGAGGGTCGGCTGCGTGGCGGTGATGCGCACGGCCGCACCGGTGGCAATGACCACGCCGTTGTCGGGCTTGATCACCAGCGGTGCGGCACCTTCGGCTTCGATACGCAACTCGCCCTGCACCACCACCAGGGTTTCCTGATGCGGGAAGCGGGCGATGTCGAGGCTGCCTTCGAAGCGCAGGCGGCCTGCGCTCATGCCGCCGATGCCCTGCCAGGCGATCTCGCGCGAGGCGGCAAAGGGGTCGGAGGCGCCCAGCGCGCCCGGATGGAAGGGGGTGGATACGGGGGTGCCGGAGGCACGGTACAACACCAACGCTGCAGTCATTTCTTCTCCTGTTTCCTTGGGGATGGGCAGGAATGCGAGACCGACTCCACGGTGCTCTTGCGGTCCTGCCCGAATCTTAGCTTCATGGCCGGCCCTGCGGCCGGCGGCATGCCATCCATGACGATGCTACGAGCCGCGCCTGATCCTGTGATTAATGCTCAACGAATCCAGCATTAAATACGGCTTAATGCTCGTCGCCTGCCTTGCCTGCCCGCCATGGCGCGCGGCCAGGCAGGCGACCGGGTGGGTCACCGGGTCAGACGGTGATGCCCTCCACCGGCACCAGCGGCATCTGCGACTGCTGCAGGTCGGAATCCGAACGGTGGCAAAGAATCTCGCCTCCGTGTTCCATGTTGCGGCGGCGCGGCGGTACCACGTTGCAGACGCCATCGATGCGCTGCGCACAGCGCGGCAGGAAGGCGCAGATCTCCGGCGACGGATCGACCGCGCCAATCGGCGGCAGCTTGTGCTGGCCGGCCCCGGCCACCTGTTCCAGCCAGCCTTGCTGCATGGCCGGGACCGACGACAGCAGCAGGTGCGAATACGGGTGATAAGGCGGCGCCATCATGGCTTCGCGCGGGCGGTTGGCGACCATGCGGCCGGCGTAGAGCACCACGATGTCGTCGCAGATGGCGCGTACGGTGCTGATGTCGTGGCTGATGAACATGTAGGACACCTGCAGCTCGCGCCGCAGCTCGGCCAGCAGTTCCAGGATGGCGGCGGCCACCACGGTGTCCAGCGCCGACGTCACTTCGTCGCACAGGATCAGGTCGGGCTTGGCGGCCAGTGCACGGGCCAGGTTCACGCGCTGCTTCTGGCCACCGGAGAGTTCGGCAGGCAGGCGGTCGATGACGCTGGAAGGCAGCTTGACCAGGTCCAGCAGTTCGGCCGTACGGCGGCGCATGGCCTCGCCCTTCAAGCCGTGATAGAAAGACAGCGGACGATTCAGGATGCGGCCGATGGAGTGCGCCGGATTGAGCGCAGTGTCGGCGTTCTGGAACACGATCTGCACGCGGCGGAATTGTTCGCGGGTGCGCCCTTCCAGCGTAGGCGACAGGTTCTGCCCATCGAGCTGGATGCTGCCGCGCGCCGGCGCGATCATGCCGGCCACGGCACGCGCCAGGGTCGTCTTGCCGGAACCGGATTCGCCGATGATGCCCACGGTGCTGCCACGCTGGATGGTGAGATTGATGTCATCCAGGATGCGCACGCCCGGCAGGCCCAGCCGGTCCGGTGCGCCGTAACCGGCCACCAGGCCGCTGATGCGCAGCAGCGGGGCACGGGCTTCGGCCGGTACGGTCTCGGGCAGGATCTCGCGCAGTTGCACCACGCGCGCAGCCGGGCAGGCGGCGGCGATCAGGCTTTGGGTGTAGGTGTCGGCCGGGGCATGCAGCACCTGGTCGGTGGTGCCGACTTCGCGCACCGCACCGTCACGCAGGACGATGATGCGGTCGGCCATCTGCGCCACCACGGCCAGGTCGTGCGACACGTAGACGGCGGTCGTGCCAATTTCCTTGACCACTTTCTTGAAGGCGCGCAGCACCTCGATCTGGGTCGTCACGTCCAGCGCGGTCGTGGGTTCGTCCAGGATCACCAGTTCCGGATCGGTGATCAGGGCCATGGCTGCCATCACGCGCTGCAACTGGCCACCGGAGACCTGGTGCGGATAACGCTCACCGATCTTGTCGGGGTTCGGCAGGGCCAGCGCACGGAACAGCTCGACCGCCTTGCGCATGGCGCTGGCCTTGTCCATCACGCCGTGCTGCAGAGCGCTTTCGATCACCTGGTCCATCAGGGTACGGGCCGGATTGAAGGCCGCCGCCGCACTCTGGGCGATGTAGGCCACATGGTGGCCGCGCATGGCCAGCAAGGCCTTCTCATCCATCTGGTCGATCTGGCGCTGGCCGATGCGCACCTGGCCACCGGCGATCTGGCAACCGGAACGCGCATAGCCCAGCAGCGACAGTGCAATGGTGGTCTTGCCGGAACCGGATTCACCGATCAGGGCCAGCACTTCGCCGGGGGCCACGGTGAAATTGACGTTCTTGACGATCTCGACCTGGCTGCCGTCGTCCTTGCGGGCATTCACGCGCAGGCCCTGCACTTCCACCAGGGGCCGCACTGCCGCTGCACCCGCTGCAGCACCGGCACCGACGCCGCTTTCCTTGCCGAGGAAGATATCGAATTGCTTCACGGGCTTACTCCTTGGCAGCGCGCTTGCTGCGCAGGTTATCAATCAACAGGTTCACGCCGATGGTCAGCGATGCAATCGCCAGGGCCGGCATGATCACCGCCAGGGCGCCTTCGCCCAGGCCGGAAATGTTTTCGCGCACCAGCGAACCCCAGTCCGCATCCGGCGGCTGCACGCCCAGCGAGAGGAAGCTCAGGCCCGACAGCAGCAGCACCACGTAGACGAAGCGCAGACCGAAATCGGCCAGCACCGGGCGGATCATGTTGGGCAGCATTTCCACGGTCATGATGTACCACACGCCCTCGCCGCGAGCGCGCGCCGCCTGCACGTATTCCATGGCCTGCACGTTGACCGCCAGCGAACGGGCGATGCGGTAGGCACCGGGCATGTAGGTGATGGCAGCGGTGAGCACCAGCAGGAACATGGAAGAGCCGAAGGTGGCCACCATCATCAGCGCGAACATCTTGCTGGGAATCGAGATCAGGGCATCGAGCGCACGGCTGATGACGGCATCGCGCCAGCCGCCCGAGAAGGCCGCGAACAAGGCGATGGCGGTACCGGAGAGGCTGGCCACCACGGTCGACAGCAAGGCCAGGCCGATGGTGGCGCGGGTGCCGAAGAGGATGCGGCTCAGCATGTCGCGGCCCAGGTAGTCGCTGCCCAGCAGGAACTTGTGGCTCATGCCGGAGAACACGTCGGTATCGACGATGGCAGTGGCGTCGTAGGGCGAGATGCTGGGGCCGAGGATGGCCATCAGGATCCAGAAGCCGACGATCAC
>NZ_DBIC01000087.1:0-3760 GCF_002296545.1 Herbaspirillum sp. UBA812
ACCGGCTTCGTCGCGCGTGACGCTGGCGGTCACGCCTGCGTTGGCGGCGTTGATGGTATCGCGCAGCCCGGTGACGGTGGCGTCGGCCTTGAGCGTGATGAATGCCGGTGGCCGGGTGCCGACTTTGATGGCCAGTGAATCGCCAGCCCGGAACAGTTGGCCGCTGGCAAAGCCGCCGGAGCGGATCTTCTGGGCCAGCGCGCGGGTGGAGTCATCGGCGTTGATGTCGGCGCTGATGGCGTCGGCCCCGGTCTTGACCTCGCCGCCACTGCCCGTGGCGTTGCCGCTGTTGCTGACCGCCGCCTTCTGGGCGCTGAACCTGGTGGCCGTCAGCCCGGCCAGCGCGCTCTGGTAGGTGCCGAGCGCCTTGTCGAGGCTGCCATAGGCGGCCAGCAGGGCATTGAAGCCATCGGCCTTGCTGGCCAGCGGCGTCAGGCGCGATTTGCTTTCCACGGCGACCAGCTGGTTGACCAGGTTGGCCACGTCCAGTGGTCCCGCCGAGGTGGAGATGGAGCCGGTAGATGTTGCCATGTTGCCTCCGTAGCGCAGTCGGTGTTCAGGTGCCGGTGCGCACCAGCGCGCCGCGCACCTGCTGCGTGACAGCCTGCGTGAGCGCCAGGCGTTGACGGGCTTCGGCGCGCTTGCGCGAGGGCAGGGATTGCAGATCCGGTGCCGTTTCTTCACATGGCAATTCGTAGTCGCCATCGCTGCGCCTTGCTGCGCCCAGTTCCTGCCAGAAAGCGTCATAGTCGGCGTGAACCCGCCCGCCCTTGCCGCGCCGGCCGGCCACGCGATTGCCATTGCTCACCAGCAGTACGCGGCTGCAGCCATGGCCAGCACCGATGGCGCGCACCATGCGGATCATCAGCGCCTTGGGCCGCAGGCCGAACAGGTCGCGTGTGGCGCGCCGGATCTGCTCGCGGCTGTCGGCACCGCCGCTGCCCTGCAGGCAGCCGATGCGCACGATCCAGCCGCTGCCCTGGCGGCACAGGGTGAAAGCGGTCGAGAACAGGTGGTCCTGGCCGCGATACAGGTGCAGCGCCAGTTCGCCTTCGTGGTCCAGGCTGTTGATGGCGGCCAGGCGCACTTCGTAGTCCTGGCCCGACTTGCCTTGGAACTGTCCGATCGGAATCTGCTGCTGCGACGCTTGCAGTACCAGCGGGGCCAGGCCACGGCGGATGACGAAGTCGTAGTGGCTGGTCAGGATCTCCAGCCGTTGCGGCCGGCGCAGGCGCAGCGACTGGTAGGGCCGGTAGATCTTGTGCAGCAGGCGCGGCGTGGCCACGGCCAGGGCCGCATGGGTGGCAGTCAGGTTCCAGAAATCCAGCCATTGCCGCGTCTGGCGCGGGGCCAGCAGGCCGCGTGCGCGCAGCTTGATCTGCCGGGCCAGGCGAGAGAGCGGCGCGCGCGGCTGGTCCGGAGCACTGAGCAGGCTGAGCGGCGCACTCGGGCGGGCCGCGCGCAGGCGCGCGGGAACGGCCGCGTTCCAGGCCGGGGAGGGACGGGCGGCACCGGTACTGGCGCGTACCAGCTGCACGCACCGGGCCACGCCCGGTACCAGCAGGTAACACGCCACGGCCAGCAGCAACAGGCTCAGGCAGGCCAGCAACGGTTCCTGGATGTCCAGCAGCAGCCCGTAAGGGCCGGGGGTATGCGGAACGGTAATGAACGACATGGGGACGACTCCTTGCACGATGAAGACAGAGAAAGGGAGCTCTCTGTCTTGCTTGTGCAACGAGCCGCGCAAAATGACGGTCTGTTACAAATTTTTTTTCAGGGGGGGGGCAGTGGGCCGCTGCGCTGGCGCAGCGGATCAGAACTCGACGATATGGGTCAGGGTGAGCGTGCGGGACGGCTCCACGCCGATGGTGGTGGTGGCGAAGTCGCTGTAGAGGCGGCGGTCGAACAGGTTGCGGATGCCCAGCGTGGTGCGGCTGCCGCTGCCGCGATGGTAGAGGCTGGCGTCGACCCGGGTCTGGCCGGCGATGCGTACCTGCGAATCGCTGTCGCTGAAGGCCATGTAGCTGCTGCGTGCGGTGAGGCCGGCCCCGAAGCCCCAGCCGCGCCATGCCTCGGACTGCAGGTCATAGGTGCTCCACAAGCTGGCGCGATGGTGGGCGAACTGTGCGATCCGGCGGTCTTCTTCGGTGCTCGCGGCCGGACGGAACAGGCTGTAGCCGTAACTGGCGATGATGTTCCAGCCGCGTGCCAGGCGGCCCGACAGGTTCAGCTCCACGCCCTGGCTGACGGCCGAGGGCAGCAGCACGTAGCTGTTGAAGGGCGAGCTGGTATCGGGAAACACGAACTGCAGCACATTGGTATGGCTGGCACGGTAGAGGGCGGCGGTGAAGATGGCACGGCGCTCCAGCAGCTCCAGCTTGAGGCCGACTTCCGCCGATTTCCCGGTGGTGGCGGGCGCACTGTTGATGCCGGGTTTGCCGCCATTGAGGCTGGAGTCCAGCAGCAGCTGGCCCGGGGTGAAACTGCGGAAGGCATTGGCGTAAACGGTGGCGGTGTCGCTGAGCCGGTACGCGATCCCGAGGTTGTAGACCGGGCCGTGCCGGGGTGGCGAGGTGTCGTGCTCGACGCCGTTCATGTCGACGTCCGACGAAAAATTGTTGCGTTCCTGTTCGTAGCCGACGTTGGCCAGCAGCGTCCAGCGGCGCCAGCGCACCTGGTCCTGCAGGTAGAGGTTGGAGGTGTAGATCGCGTCGCGGCCGCTGACGATGCCGGGGGTATCGGTGATGGCCGGGAAGTCGCTGGCGACGGGCGGCCAGGTGACGCCGATGACGTTCGAATTGCTGGTGTCGCTGTAGCGGAGCAGGCGTGTGCGCGTGAAGCTGCCACCGGCCATCACCGTATGCTGCCACTCGCCGCTGACGATCTTGCGGGAGAGGCTGTTGTCCAGCCCGATGCTGTCCGCATGCAGCAGCGACTGGTCGCTCACGCATACGCCGGTGCCTTCGTCCAGGTCCACCGGCGAGCAACTGGTGTAGCCGGCGGAGTGGTAGCGCAGCCGCGTCAGGCGGGCCTTGCTGTTGAGACGCCAGCCGTCACCCAGGTCTTGCTCCCACCGGTAGAACAGCTCGCTCTTGGTGGCCTGGCTGTGATCGTCCGGCAGGCCCCAGGGGGCGTTGCGCAAGTCAGGGCCTGGCCCGGTGTCGGTGAGCATGGCGCTCTGGTAGCCGCCGAAGGGGGACCGTGTGACGTGGTGGCTCAGGCCTGCTACCACGGCGGTATCACGGTCCTTGTAGCCGAGCGAGGCGGCGAGGTAGAACTCGCGCGCGCCGTCGTAGCCATCCAGGGTGCGCTTGTCGTGGGTGGCCGAGAGGATCGTGCGATAGGTCCAGGCGCGGTTCTCCGTGAGGCTGCCGCCGAGGTCGAGGGCGCTGCGGCGATGGCCGCGATTGTCCACCTCCAGCGTCCATTCGCGCAGGGTGTCGGCCACCGGTTGTTTGGTCACGATGTTGACTGATCCACCTGGTTCCATCGGTCCGCCGACCACGATGGAGTCGGCGCCGCCCAGGACTTCGACACGTTCGATGGCAGCCATGGGCACATCCAGCGAGGTGATGCTGCGTGAGCCGGCGACGCGGCCGTTGGTCACGTTGGACAGCGAGACCAGGTCGCCCCAGCCATCGCGCATGACCGGGGCGATGAAGCTGCGCACGTAGAGCGTACCGGCCTGGTCGACGCCGTCGCCGCGGCCATGGACCACGGCGCTGATGTTCTGCAGGCTGTCCACCACCGAGCGCGATTG
>NZ_DBIC01000108.1:0-2583 GCF_002296545.1 Herbaspirillum sp. UBA812
TGCCCTTGTTGCCGGTGATGCTGCCATCGTTGACGATGTACGCCTTGGCGCCGTTGACACCGTTGGCCCCGCCGGTGCCGCGTCCGGTGGTGTTGCCGGTGTTGTAGGTGATGCGCGGATTGCTCGGGTCCTTGGACCAGTCATTGCCATCGTCGATGAGGATGCCGTGGGCATCGCCATAGATCACCGCGCCCGCGTGGTTGATGATGGTGCCGCCACCGGCGGCGATGCCATCGGCGCCATTCGGCTGGCCGGTGGAATCGAGGCCGCCTGCGCCATTGCCACGGATGGTCCCCCAGTTTTCGATATAGGCGGTGCCATCGATATCGACGCCGTCGCCATCGCCATTGCTGGTGGTGGCGCCATTGCCGAGCACGTCATACACGCGTCCGCTGCCGGCGTAGTTGCCGATGATGGTGCCGTAGTTGAAGACCACGCCATGGCTGTCGAAGCCCACGCCGGAGCCGTTGTTGCCGGTGATGACGCCGCCGGCCTGGTTGATCACCACGTTGTTGCTGATGGCCACGTTGCTGCGCGTGCTGCCATCGGCATAGGTGGCGTCGAAGGTGATGCCGGTGGCGCTCAGGCGCGGCGTGAGCTGGATGGCATTGGCGAGATTGCTGTCTGGTGTGGCGGCCACCGGATCACCGCCATCGATGCCGTGGCGCGCACCGGTGATGCTGCCGTAGTTGACGATGACCGCATTGCGGATGCCGTCGTCGATGGAGATGCCATCGGCCGCTTTCGGCGGCGAGCCGCTGGCGCAGGCGGACAGGTAATCCGGGCAGGAGGTGTTGACCGGGCTGGTGGTGAAGATGCGTCCGTAATTGGTCAGCAGGATGTTGGAGCCCATCTTGATCGCGCTCGAACTCGACGAACTGATGGTGGCGCTGCTGTTGCTGGCCGAGCCATTGACGATGGTATTGCCGGCGGTGGAGTAGTCGCCGTTGGCATTGATGGCGTAGTTCTTGCCATTGTCCGCATTGGTGGGCGTGGGGCCGGTCTGCGAGATGGTGCCGAGGTTGACGATGGAGAAGGTATCGCTGCCTTTGCCGATCAGGATGGTCGGTGTCTTGGCGCTGCTGGAGGAACTGGTGATGACGCCGCCAGCGGCGTTGTTGAGGATCAGGTTGACCTTCTTGTGGTTGATGCTGATGGCCGTCAGGCCGCTGTTCTGGCCGATGGTGCCGGCGTTGTTGATGGTGACGGTGCTGAGGTTGTCGTTGTCCTGCGAGGTGCGGATGGTGGCCGCGCTGCCGGAAGCCAGGGTGCCGCCGGCATTGACGGTGATGGTATCGGCGCTGTTCTTGGTCAGGGTCTTGGCGCTGGTGTCGGTCGTGCCGTTGGCCACCGTGTAGTTGGCCGCCTGGGCAGGGGCATGGATGGCTTGCAGGGCCAGGGCCAGCGGAAGCAGGCGAAGAGGTAAAGAAGAGCGGGCCATGTGCAAAGAAATTGGTAGCAAGTTGTCAAGACCTGAAAGTTTGCTGACAACTTGTGACCGGACCATTACATCGGTCGGCTGCGCGGGGCTTTTCGTCCCTCAGTGTGGTCTTTCTGATAATCTCACTGTCGTGACAAGACGCTGACAATGTAAAGAAGAAGGGGAGCAAGGATGGGAAGTTTCTTCATGCAGACAGGGGCAGTTCATGGATAAATCGCTGTGGAGTTTCCTGCTGCCGCAATGGGATGGCACGGCCTATGGCGCCCTGCAGTGGGTGTTTGCGCTGGTGTTGCTGTTGCTGGTGATCGCACTGCCGCTGCTGCTCTCACGCAGCGCCCGGCCTGCACAGTGGCAGGCGCGGTTGCAAGCGCTGACCGGTGAGCATGGGCCTCTGCCTGCGACGACCACACCGGACGAACTGAGCCAGGCCGTGGCCACTGCGCCGGAACGCTGGGCTGCCGCGATGCCGGGCTTGATCCTGATGCTGGGTTTGCTGGGGACCTTCATCGGCTTGGGCCTGGCCTTGACGGCGACGGCCGGCGTGCTCGGGCCGCAGGCGGCACCGGGTGCGCTGGGAGCGGTGATCGATGCGCTGGGCAGCAAGTTCAAGATTGCCGCGTGGAGCATGCTGGCGTTTCTGATTCTGAAGTCCTGGATGATCTTGCGCGGGCATGAGCAGGCGCGGCTGGCTTGGAGCATTGGTATTCTCAAGGACGCGGCCACTGCGGCTGCGCAAGCGCAGGCGGTGCAACACGCAGAAGATCAGCAGCGTCTGGTCGACGCCATCAAGCAAAGCGGACAAGCCCTGCTGGCGGCACAACAGGCCGAGGCACAGCGCGCGCATCTGCGCCATGGCGAGTGGATGGAAGCGCTGCAGCGCCAGTCCGGACGTTCATCCTGAGGCGGCGATGAGTCAATCCGATCACGAATGGGTCGCGGCCACCGGGCTGATGGCGGCGCTGGCGGGGGTATTGATCGTCCTGCTGGCGGTGAGCCGGGCGGGTGGTCCCGAGATTGCGCAGCTGCGTGCGGAGGCACCGCAGGTGGCATCCGCTTCCACGCCGGCACCGCCACCGGCTGCTCCCTTGCCCGCTGCAGCACCCGCCCAACCGGCGCCTGCAGCGGCTAAAGCTGCACCACCG
>NZ_DBIC01000345.1:0-1618 GCF_002296545.1 Herbaspirillum sp. UBA812
AAGCTGCGCACGTAGAGCGTACCGGCCTGGTCGACGCCGTCGCCGCGGCCATGGACCACGGCGCTGATGTTCTGCAGGCTGTCCACCACCGAGCGCGATTGCTGGCTTTCGAGAACGGAACTGGTGATCTCCTGCAGCGACACCGGCAGGGCCGACAGTTTTTCTTCCTGCCGTGTGGCCAGCCGGCTGCCGCTGGCCAGGAAGCCGCTGTCGAGATAACCGTGGCTGCTGTTGCGCTCCTCCCCGGTGCCGGTCTGCATGACCGGTGGCAGCGGCGGATTGTAGCGGGGCAGCACTTCCGGAATGCGGCGTACCCCGTATGAGCCATCGGCCTGCGCGACCAGTTCCAGCGGGCTGTCGGCCAGTGCGCGCTGCAGTGCCTGGGGTAGCGTGTAGCGGCCTTGCACGCCGTTGCTGGCGAGCCCGGCCGTCACCGCCGGATCGAACAGCACGATGCCACCGGCGGTACGCGCGATGGCGGCCAGCGTCGCTTCCATGCTGGCGGCGGGCAACTGGAATTCGAACTGCGCCAGCGGGACGGAGGCGGAAACGATTTGCGCGGCAGCGGGCGCGGCCAGCAGCGCCAGCGGGCTGGCCGCGAGGCAGTGCGCCAGCAGGAGGGCGAGGCGGGTGGGGCGCATGGAGCGGGCGGGTTCAGGCGCGCGCGCTGATGGTGACCCAGTAGGGGCTGACCCGCGTCACCGAGATGGGCAAGGCGCTGGCCAATGCCGACAGGGCGCGCTCGCTGTCATCCAGCGGGAAGGCACCGCTGATGCGCAACCCGGCCACGGCCGGATCGAGCCTGAGGATGCCCGTGCGGTAAGGACGCAGCGCTGCCACCACTTCGGCCAGCGTGTTGTTGGTGGCGGTGTAGTAGCCGTCGACCCGCGAGGTTTCGCCGCCGGCATTGGCGCGTGCGGTACCGATGCGGTCGCTGTCGAACCAGAGATGCTGGCCGCCAGTCACTTCGCCACGGGTATTGTTGCGGGTCACCACCCCGACTTGGGCGGCCTGCACCGCCACCAGTTCGGTGCGGGCGGGCTGCAGGGCCATCATCAGCGTGCCGCCCAGCAGTTCGGCGCTGCCATGCACGGTCTGGATGATGAAGGGCAGGTCCGCACGCGCCGCCACCTGCAGCTGGATTTCGCCCGCCAGCAAGCGGATTTGCCGCGTGCCCGATGCGATCTGCTGGTCGATGGCGCTGCGCGCGTTGAGGATCAGGGTGCTGCCGTCGGCCAGCAGGGTGCGGCGACGCTCGCCGGTACCGGTGTGCAGGTCGGCGCGCAGTCCTGCCAGCGGGGTGACGCGGTCGGCCAGCAGGCCGGCACCCACGGTGAGGCCGGCCAGAATGGCGATCTGCTTGAGGGCCTTGCGACGCCGGCTCTTCTGTTGCAGCGTGTTGCGCAGGACCTGAGGGGCGGCACCGACCTGGCGCGGAACGTCGAACTGCTGCACCGACTGCGCCAGATTGGCATAGGCCACGGCATGGCGCGGGTCAGCCGCTTTCCAGTGTTCGAAGGCGGCTTGTTCGCCTTTGCTCAGTTCGCCTTGTTCGATCTGCAGCATCCACTCGATGGCCTGCTCCACGATCTTGTCTTCGTTCTTCATGCGCGCCGTT
>NZ_DBIC01000345.1:1936-3397 GCF_002296545.1 Herbaspirillum sp. UBA812
CCCCAGCGGCGCGAAGCCGGCGGCCTTGTAGCATTGCAGCAGGCCCTTGGCGACGTAGCGGCGGGCCACGCTGGGCGTGATGCGCAACTGTTCACCGATGGCCTGGTAGGTCAGGCCGTCGAGCTTGTAAAGCAGGAAGGCCGCGCATTCCTTGGCGGTCAGCCCGGCCAGCGCCTGGTCCATGGCGCGCAGGGCCTGCAGCAGTTGCAGCTGGTCTTCGGGCGAGATGGCCTGGGCCTCGCCGTTGGTGTGCGCCAGCGCTTGCAGGCAGGCTTCCTCCAGATCGCGGCGTCGCCACAGCTCGTAGACGATGCGGCGCGAGATCGTGGTCAGCAGCGCGCGCGGTTCGCGCACTTCCTGCGGCGGCGAGGTGAGCAACTGGGTGAAGGTTTCCGCGGCCACGTCCTCGGCGGCAAAGGCATCCCCCACGCTGCGCCGCAGGCGCGTGCGCAACCAGCCATGGTGTTCGATGAACATGGCTTCGATCTGGTTCATGGCGCCGAGCGGATCGGACATCAGATGTGAACTCATGTGGGGTTAGAAATGCGAGTAATTTTCGAGGAGGAGGCCGTGGTGGCCATGCTGGTCTCATCACCAGTCCGCTCTTGTCTAAGGACGGGATGCGCTGCAAATTATAAGAGAAATTCACAGTTGTGAAAAAACTGCCTGCGACCATGGATGCGCCGTGCATCTGAGCCCGCTTTTAATCAGCATGGACAGGCATTTCCGGTCGATTGACTTAGTCCGTTGTGTGACCAAAGTGTAAAGTTTCGATGGAGATTCCGTGACGAGATCGCTCCCGCAGTCAGTGTTTTGTCAGCTGCGGAGACATGTTGGTGATCTCATTCGCACCGGATGTCATCCATTTTTATTGCGAGTTATTGGTTGAGTTCTGGGCGCTTCACTGCAAATTTCCTGCGGCTGCATCCGGTTTGATCGAAGGCGTTACCGGACGCGGCAACTGGCAGTCTTCCACCCGGTCGCGGCCGCGTTCCTTGGCGCGATAGAGTGCGCGGTCGGCCCCCGCGAACAGATCTTCGATGCGCATCTCGGGCCGTGGCACGCAGCTCATCACGCCGGCGCTGATGGTGACCACGCCACCGGCATTGCCCTGATGCGGGATCGCCAGTGTACGCACACCATCAAGCACCTTCTGGGCGATGCGATGGGCATTGTCGAGATCAGTGTCGGGCAGCAGCAGCGCAAATTCCTCACCGCCGTAGCGTGCTGCCAGGTCGCCGTGCCGGCGCTGCATCCCGCGCAGGGTGCGGGCCACGTCCTGCAGGCAGTAGTCGCCCTGGATGTGGCCGTACAGGTCGTTGTACTTCTTGAAGAAATCGACATCGAACATCACCAGCGACAGGGCGCTCTTGCTGCGGCTGGCATTGCGCATGGCCAGTTGCAGCTGTTCATCCAGGTAGCGCCGGTTGGGAATGCCGGTCATCCCATCCAGCATGGCCT
>NZ_DBIC01000289.1:0-4137 GCF_002296545.1 Herbaspirillum sp. UBA812
TCTCCAAACGTGGCAATGCATTGCGGGTCATGGCTGAAGCCGTGCGCTGGGGCAAGCGTGGCGCACGAGTCAACACGATCAGCCCCGGCATCATCATCACTCCGCTGGCCAACGATGAACTTCGCGGGCCTCGCTCCGAAGGCTATCGGCGCATGCTGGAGCTCAGCCCCGTGGGACGTGCCGGCACGCCTGACGAAGTCGCTTCGGTGGCCGCGCTGTTGTTGGGGGCCGATGGCGCCTTCATTACTGGTAGCGATTTCCTGATGGATGGTGGTGTGACCTCTTCATACTGGTTCGGCGAACTGGCCCCGCAGCAATAAGGGATCTCATCGATGGCTGCAGAGTCGGTCATCAACACCATACTGGTCATTGGTTCCTCCGGCCGTGTTGGTCGAAACGTCCTCTCAAAGGCGATCCGAGCCTGATGAACCATCACAACATCACAACCACCATGAAAATTACACGCAAGGGCGCGCAGCCCACCATCAAAGGACCGGATGCCTTTTTCACCGGTACGGTACACATCGACAGTCTCTTCCAGGGAGAAGAGCCCGCTCGCGCCGGTGGCGCCATCGTCACTTTTGAACCCGGCGCCCGTACGGCCTGGCACACCCATCCGCTCGGCCAGGTCCTGGTCGTTACCAATGGGATTGGCTGGACGCAGTGCGAAGGCGGGCCACGAACCGAAATCCGGGAGGGAGACGTGATCTGCTGCCCCTGCCAGCGCCGGCACTGGCATGGCGCCACGCCCACCACAGCGATGACACACGTCGCCATCACCGAGCTGCTGGACGGCAAGAATGTGGAGTGGATGGAACACGTGACCGATGAGCAGTATCTGTCCGGTTCGCTCGTCAAGGAATGAACGGACAACAATGAGAACACTTCTAGGATCGATCGCGATGTCCAAGGTGCTATCGTCATTCCCGGCCGAAGCGCGGCCAGGCAGTCATGGCGACACGCTTGCACCCGGACCCCAGACGGCAGTCCCGGGCGTAACTGACGAAATAACGGCGGCCATTGATTGTTTCTCGGCCTCCGGAACTCTGGAGCAACAGCGCGTGATGTTGGCAAAACCCTTGAAGCGACGCTTGGACAAGCAGCTCTTCGGGAATCATGACGCATCGCCAGATCAAGCCCCGGATGCCACATGAATTTATGCGTGCGGCTCATTAATTGAGCCGGTAATTGTTCAGGCTTTGCCGCGCGAAGGATATCTCAGGGCTTCTACCAGCAAACGGAAGGCAGGCGATGAGTGGCGCCTGCTTGCATAGTACAGGTGGTAGCCCGGGAAGGTCGGCGTCCAGCTCTTCATGACGCGCTTGAGTGCGCCTGATTGGACGTGTGGTGCGACCATGTCCTCCGGGAGATAGGCCAACCCGAATCCTGAAAGGGCGGCCCTCAGAATCGGCGTGCTGCTGTTGAATGTCCACTGCCCCTCGACGCGCGCTTTCATCAGGTGACCGTCGCGTTCAAATTCCCAAGCCATCAACCCGCCGTGCGTGGGCAAACGCAGGTTGATGCAAGTGTGCCCAGCGAGATCGGCGGGAGACTGGGGCCGGGATTTTCCGGCAAGATAGCTCTCGCTACCCACCACGGCCATTCTCAGATCCGGCCCGATGCGTACGGCAATCATGTCCTTGGCGACCTGGTCGCCAAGCCGTACGCCTGCGTCGTAACGACCTGCCACGATATCGGTCAAGCCGTAGTCAACGCAAATCTCCACATTGATCTCAGGATAGTCCCGCGTCAGCTTGATGAGTTTCGGCCAGAGAACGGTATTGGCAGCATGTTCTGCGGAGGTCAGGCGGATGCTGCCCGCAGGTTTGTCCTTCAACTGTCCGAGCGCAGCCAGTTCGGATTCAATTTCCTCGAATCGCGGACCGACCGATTCGACCAGTCGCTCGCCGGCCTGGGTGACTGAAACGCTGCGTGTGGTGCGTGTCAGCAACCTCACGCCAAGCCTTGCCTCAAGCGCACGAATGGTATGACTCAAGGCTGATTGCGACACACCCAGTTGCGCGGCAGCGCGGGTGAAGCTCCCCTCGCGTGCGATGGCAAGAAAAGCCAGCAGATCGTTATAGTTCTCCCTGGGCATTCATGAACTCCACTCATAAGATCCTGCGCATTGTAAGCGCTAATCAAAGTGGACAGCACCGTTTACCATCGAGGTCGCTGGGCCGATCATGGCGATACGAACGCCGACGGAATTTTTCCGGATTCTGCACATTCGGCGGCAAGCGCTTCAACACCTTCGCAACACCAGGGTCGACAACGGAGGCAAGGTCAATACCAGGCAAGCCGGGTGCCCATGCGTAATGCCCGTGCCCTTGACGTAAGGAATCAAGCGGTCCGCCAGTGCGAATCGGACAGCGGCTCATACCTATGCAGGATGGCACCTCGCCTCTCTGGTCCTTGGGGCAGCGGCCTGATCGCGTTGCAGGCCTCACGAACTCATCCGTCAGGTGCGCGGCGGCTGCGCTTCCCCATCCACGAATTCCGCATATGAATGCGCGAAAACGGTCGTTGTGCAAGCCCCTTGGTCTTTGCATACTCAGCAGCGACGCAATGTTGCGCATCCCGTTGAAACCAAGAACAAGACTGGACCAGACAATGAATATCACAAGAAGAGCCTTCAATACCGCCATCGCCGCCCTGGTGCTGACCGGAGCCACAGCCGCAGGTGCAGCCGACAAGCCCATCGTCGTCGGCTACCAGAGCGACGCCCTGCCCTCGTCGCTGGCCATCGCCAACGGTGAATTTGAAAAGGCCACCGGCAAGAAGATTGATTTCCGCAAGTTCAACTCCGGTGCCGACGTGATCGCGGCCATCGCCGGTGGTGATGTGCAGGTGGGCTATGTGGGTTCGAGCCCGCTGGCCGCAGCGGCTTCGCGCGGTCTTGACGTGAAGGCCTTCTACCTGGCCTCGATCTCCGGGACCGATGAGGCTTTGGTGGTGCGCAATGGTTCGGGCATCAACAGCGTTGCCGACCTGAAGGGCAAGAAGCTGGCGGCCGCGCCCGTCTCGACCGACCATTACCAGCTGCTGGCGCTCATCAAGAGCCAGGGCTGGACAGAGAAGGATGTGAAGGTCTTTGCCATTCCCCAACCTGAAATCGTGGCCGCCTACAATCGCGGCGACATCGACGGCGGGTTCGTCTGGGACCCGGCACTGACCGAACTGAAGAAAAACGGCAAAGTCCTGGTGACCTCCAAGGACGTGGCCGACAAGGGCGCACCGACCTTCTCGGCGTGGATCGCCACGGGCTCTTTTGCCAAGGAACAGCCTGAATTCCTGAAGACCTTCAGCGCCGTGATCGACAAGGCCAGCCTGTCCTTCCAGAACGACAAGGCCGCCTGGAACAAGGATAGCGAGAACGCACGCCTGCTGGCCAAGCTGCTCGGCGGCACCCCGGCCGACCAGGCTTCGGGCCTGCAGAACCTGAACCTGGTTCCGGTCAGCGCCCAAGCCTCGCCGGCCTGGCTGGGTGGCGGTGAAAACTCGGGCCTGGCCAAGATCCTCAAGGAAACCGCAGTGTTCCTGAAGGAACAGAAGAAAATTTCGGACGTGCTGCCCAGCTATGCCGCCTTCGTCACCCCAACGGCGGTGTCAGGCCTGAAGTAAGCCTCCCCGTCGATACCGTCTGCAAGCCCGCCGTGCCGATAGCCACCCTGTCGCACGGCGCTTGCGTTTGAACGGTTTGGAAAGAACACACATGTTGAAAGTAGAAAACGCCAGCGTCTTCTTTGCCGGTCGGGACAAACAAGTGGTCCATGCGCTGGACCGGGTCTCGCTGGACATTCCCGAACGCGGCTTCGTGGTCGCGCTGGGCACCTCGGGCTGTGGCAAGTCGACCTTGCTCAATGCCATGGCAGGATTCCTCCCGCTCTCCGAAGGCAGCATCACCCTCGACGGCAAACCGGTCTCCGGACCCGGTGCCGAGCGGGGCGTCGTGTTCCAGAAGGACAGCCTGCTGCCCTGGAAATCGGTGCTGGACAACGTGGCCCTGGGCCTGAAGTTTGCCGGCTTGCCGCGCAATGAGAGCCGCGACCGTGCTCAGGAGTTGTTGCGTCTCGTAGGACTGCAGGACTTTGCGAAGGCCGCGCCCTACGAACTCTCGGGCGGCATGCGCCAGCG
>NZ_DBIC01000289.1:4426-4944 GCF_002296545.1 Herbaspirillum sp. UBA812
GGCGGCATGCGCCAGCGCGTGGGCCTGGCGCGCGCTTTGGCTCCGGATCCCAAAATCCTGCTCATGGATGAGCCCTTCGGTGCGCTTGACAGCATGACCCGCGAACAGATGCAGGAGTTGCTGGTGTCGGTCTGGGCGCGCACGGGCAAGCAGGTCTTCTTCATCACACACTCCATCGAGGAAGCGCTTTTCCTGGGCACCGAGGTGATCGTGATGTCACCGCGCCCGGGCCGCATCGTGGCGCGTTTCGAGACCGATTTCGTGCGCCGTTTCGCCGCCGAAGGCGATGCCCGCGCCATCAAGACCGAACCTGCCTTTGCACAATTGCGTGAAGAGATTCGCGCCATCGTCCACCAGTCCGAAGACCTCGTCACATCATGAACGACCAAGTCCAACCCCTCCCCTTGCTGGATTCCCTGCGCGCAGGGATATCGGCTCCACCTGCGGCCAGTGCACCGCCGCGCCTGGTCAAGATGCGCAGCTTCGGCATCGGCGAAGGCTCTACGGTGCACATCAGC
>NZ_DBIC01000219.1:0-2865 GCF_002296545.1 Herbaspirillum sp. UBA812
CAGCCGGCTGGGCACCTCGGGTGCCTACATCAGTTGCGTCGAGCTGGGGCACAGCATGCCCGGCGGTCGCTTCCTGCGTTCGCTGCACCGCGAGTTCGACGTCAACATCAATTGGCTCCTGACCGGCCTGGAACAAGAACTGCCGCCGCGCCATGGTTTTCACATCAAGGTGCTCATTGGTGACTACGTCCGCGCATCGGAGCGCGGCAAGTCGCTGGTCATGGCGGTCGCGAGCTTCCTGGTAAGCCGGCGCGGCTGAGAGCGGTCGCCGGTTACGCCCCCGCTGCTGCCGTCCGGCGGGGGTGTCACTGGTTCGGCACGGTGCTGCTGGCCCCGGCGCGGTCGTGGGGACTGGGATACGGGCGGCTCACGCGGGTGCGTCCGTTCAGAGGAGAAGACATGTTCAGTGAAGAAATCGGGGGGAGGATCAAGGAGATCCGCCTCGCCCACGGCCTGAGCCAGCGCGAGCTGGGTCAGCGCCTCAATACATCGACCGGCCACATCAGCTGGCTGGAAGCCGGCAAGGCCATGCCGGGCGGGGAGCTGCTGTTGCAGCTCTACCGCGAATTTGCGGTCGATCTCAACTGGCTGCTGACCGGCAGCGAGCCGGACGTCCTGCCGCAGGAAAGCGATTCGGACGTCAGGCTACTGGTCGACCATTACTGCCGCACGGACGTGCAAGGCCGGGAGATCATCCGCACACTGGCCAGTTACGCCGGCCGCACTGCAGCCTGAGCGATCTGCATGGCCGCTGCGCAGATACCCCGCTCGGAGGGTGCGGTCAGCGTCCCGCTGCGTTGGCCGGCGACGCCTGTGCCGCGGCCGCGAGGATGGCGGCGCGCGCCTGCACGTCGCGGTTGAGCCGCCAGACCAGTACCGAGGCCAGCAGCGTGGTACCGACAATGACGTAACCGACGACGTCGAAATGCTGCAACTGGCCATCCGCCCCCAGCGTGACGATATGTCCGGCCACGATTGAGGCCACACCCCCCGAGAGCTGCTGGATGGAGGCGCTGATGGCATTGAAGGAACCGCGCTGGGTAGTCGCCGGGACCGAAGAGACCAGGGCCTGGAATGGAATCATGCGCGAGAAGATGCCCAGGAACAGCACGGCATTGACCAGCACGATCATCGGTACCGTCACCGGTCCCAGATGCGTGTAGATCAGCACCATGATGATGGACAGTACGGCACCGAAGACGAAGACCCGGAACTTGCCCACCTTGTCGGCCGCGCGTCCGATCAGCGGACCGAAGGCGATGGTGCACAGGCCGGTGACCAGATAGACCGTCGGCAGGTGATGCAGGTCGATGCCCAGGTTGCCGACCAGATAGGCGCTGCTGAACGGCATGAGCATGAAGCCGCCCGTCATCAGCAGGGCCGTGGTGGCAAACGCGGTCAGGTAGCGCGGCTCCGTGATGGTGTGGTAGAGGTGCATCCACGCCGTGTGTTCCTGCCTGAGCTTGAGGTGGCCGTCCACCGGTTGCATCTTGAAGCTGACCACGATCCCGCCCACTGCGCCCAGCGCGGCCATGGCCAGGAAGGGGACATGCCAGTTCCAGGTATTGGAGAGATAAAGCCCGATCGGAATGCCCAGCACCTGGCTGGCCGCGAAGGCCGTCTGGATGATGCCCATGACGCGTCCCCGCAGCTGCGGCGCGAACAGATCGGTGGCGATGGCCAGCGTGATGGAACCGATCACGCCCCCGAACAGGCCGGTGACGATACGCGCGATCAGCAGACTTTCGAAACTCTGCGCCAGACCGCACCACACTGTCCCCAGCACGAAGCCGGAATAGAAGAACAGCAAGAGCCGCTTGCGGTCGAAGCGGTCGGCAAAACCGGCCGTGAGCAAGCCGGAGGCCCCGGCACTGAAGGCATAGGCCGAGACCACCAGCCCGAACTGCTGCGGCGTGATCCGCATGGCGGGCATGATCACGGCACCCAGCGGCGACATCAGCATGAAATCGAGAATGACCGCAAATTGCAGGAAGGCCAGCAGACCGACGACGGTCTTCTGGTAGCGCGTGAATCCCGCCGGGGCGGGCGGACTGGCAGGCTGGCGGGGAGGATGCTGACTCAAAGGGACTCCTTGGCGGATGGTCTTGTTGGCTTGTTGAAATCTTGGCCGGCGAACCGGCTGCTGCGTCGCGCCCCGCCAGCGATGGCAGGGGAGCGTGTCTGCGCTGACGAATGCGTGGCCGCGATATTGTGCCATTCCCCGACGGGCTTACGGTTGAGCAATGCAGCGGTCCGGGCGGGCCGGGTTGCAAGAGTAGGCGCAAGACCTGGCCAAGGCAAGCCGGTGATGTAAAGACCGCACAACGGGTCAAGCGGGTGATCAGCTTTCCTGGCGGCGCCTCAATGAAGAAGGGCGAGACCCGCTCCGCCGGCCCCGCCCTCAAACTGCTCAATCTGCTGGCCGACAAGGGCCTGCAGGGGGGGCTCTGGACTTCAGGCCAGAAACTTCACCTGTCCCTTACTGCTTGAGCAGGCTGCACCGGGAATCCGCCACACTGGTGAAGGCTTGTTCACCTGGGATGGTTTCCAGCAGCTTCAGGTAATCCCATGGCTTCTTCGACTCGGCCGGCGACTTGACCTGGTACAGATACATGTCATGGATGTTGCGCCCGTCGGCGCGGATGTAACCCTTGTTGTAGAAGTCATCGATGCGCGTCTTCTTCAGTTGCGCCATCACCTTGGTGGCATCATCGGTGCCGATGGCCTCCACCGCCTTCAGGTAGGTCATGGTGGCCGAGTAGGCGGCCGCCTGGTGCGTGCTGGGCATTTTCTTCATCTTCTGGTAGAAGCGCTCGGCAAACTTGCGCGAGGGCTCGTCCTTGTCCCAGTACCAGCTGTCGGTCA
>NZ_DBIC01000219.1:3157-3769 GCF_002296545.1 Herbaspirillum sp. UBA812
TGTCCCAGTACCAGCTGTCGGTCATCATCAGGCCCTCGGCATTGGCCAGTCCCAGCGCATGGATGTCGTTGATCACCATCAGCAGACCCACCAGCTTCATGGTCTTGGTCACCCCGAATTCCTTGGCGGCCTTGATCGAATTGACGGTATCTTCGCCCGCATTGGCCAATCCCAGGATCTGCGCCTTGGACGCCTGCGCCTGCAGCAGGAAGGACGACAGGTCCGAGGATTGCGGCGGATGCTTGATCGACCCGACGACCGTGCCGCCACTGGCCTTGACCACGGCGCTGGTGTCATTGGCCAGCGAATGGCCGAACGCATAGTCCGCCACCAGGAAGAACCAGGATTTCCCGCCCTGCTTGATCACCGCACTGGCCGTGCCCTTGGCCAGGGCTACAGTGTCGTACTCGTAGTGCACGGTGTAGGGTGTGCATTCCTCGTTGGTCAGGCGGGCGGTCCCGGCGCCGATGTTGATGTAGACGCGCTTCTTCTCGGCCATCACCTTGTTCATCGACAAGGCCGTGGCCGAATTGACGCCGCCGATCAACATGTCCAGCCCGCGTTCGTCAGCCCATTCACGGGCGCGGGTGGCGGCGATGTCGGCCTTGTTCT
>NZ_DBIC01000219.1:4055-4208 GCF_002296545.1 Herbaspirillum sp. UBA812
GATGTCGGCCTTGTTCTGGTGGTCCGCCGAGAGTATCTCGACGGGTTTGCCCAGCACCTTGCCGCCATAGTCGGCGACCGCCATGCGGATGGCTTCCAGCCCGCCCAGTCCATCCGTATCGGCATAGGGGCCGGACATGTCGGTGATGAAGCC
>NZ_DBIC01000219.1:4492-5204 GCF_002296545.1 Herbaspirillum sp. UBA812
GGACATGTCGGTGATGAAGCCGATGCGTACCGCGTCATTGGATACCTGGGCCGTGGCCGGCCCTGCAAAAATGCCTGCAATGGCACAGGCGGCTGCCAGCCTGCGCAGCGTGGTCGATGGGATCATGTGCTTGTCTCCTCGTTGTGATCGGCCGCTGGGCGGCTCGGGTCGTTCTGTTTTTCGTGCTTCAGCGGCGGCGTTCGGCCAGCAGCGATCTGGCGTAGTCCACCCGGACGTCGTGGCCAGCCACCATCTGCTGCACCAGCCAGTCCATCTCATGCGGTTCGGCCCCGGCGGCCAATGCGATGTTGCGCGCGTGCAGGGCCATGTGGCCGCGTTGTATGCCTTCAGTCGCCAGCGCGCGCAGGGCGGCCATGTTCTGCGCCAGCCCCACCGCCACGGCGACCTCGGCCAGCTCCTGCGCCGATTGCACGCCCAGGATCTTCAAGGCCGCCCGCGCCGCCGGATGGGTCTTGGTGGCACCACCCACCAGGCCCACCGGCATCGGAATTTCCAGCGTACCGACGAGGTCGCCATCGGCGGCAATTTCCCAGTGCGTCAGCGAAGTGTAGCGGCCATGGCGGCAGGCATAGGCGTGAGCCCCGGCCTCCACCGCGCGCCAGTCATTGCCGGTGGCGACGATGACCGGATCGATGCCGTTCATGATGCCCTTGTTGTGGGTGGCGGCGCGGTAGGGATCGACGGCGGCAAA
>NZ_DBIC01000140.1:0-6399 GCF_002296545.1 Herbaspirillum sp. UBA812
CGCCTTCGATGTCGAAAGTCGGATCGGCTTCGGCATAGCCCAGGCGCTGCGCTTCCTTCAATACCACGTCGAAGTCCAGACCCTTGTCGCGCATCTCGGAAAGGATGAAGTTGGTGGTGCCGTTGATGATGCCGGCCACCCACTGGATGCGGTTGGCGGTCAAACCTTCGCGCAGGGCCTTGATGATGGGGATGCCACCAGCCACGGCCGCCTCGAAGGCCACCATGACGCCCTTTTCCTGCGCCGCCTTGAAGATTTCATTGCCATGCTTGGCGATCAGGGCCTTGTTGGCCGTGACCACGTGCTTGCCGTTGGCGATGGCCTTGAGCACCAGGTCGCGGGCGATGTCATCGCCGCCGATCAGCTCCACGACGATATCGATCTCGGGATCGTTCACCACCAGGTTGCCGTCATTGACGACCTTGACTTCTCCTTGGGTCAGTTCGGTCGCGCGGGCAGTATTGCGAGCGGCGACCATGGTAATTTCAATGCCCCGGCCTGCACGGCGCGCAATCTCTTGCTGGTTGCGCTTGAGAACATTGAAAGTACCGGAACCCACGGTGCCGATGCCGAGCAAACCTACTTTGATGGATTTCATATTGTCTTCGTGGTTGGTGAAAAATGACCGCCACGCCGCAGGCCGCGGACGTGACGGGTAGTGCAAATCGGATCAGGCCGTGCCGTGGCGGCGGCGATAGCCTTCCAGGAAGTGCGCGATGCGCCCCATGGATTCGGTCAGGTCGTCGGTGTTGGGCAGGAACACCACGCGGAAGTGGTCCGGCGTGGGGCAGTTGAAACCGGTGCCCTGCACGATCAGTACCTTTTCCTCGGCCAGCAGTTCGTAGGCGAATTCCTGGTCATCCTTGATCGGATAAACCTCCGGATCCAGGCGCGGGAACATGTAGAGCGCCGACTTGGGCTTGACGCAGGTCACACCGGGAATATCGGTGAGCAGCTTGTGGGCCAGGTCGCGCTGCTTGGTCAGGCGGCCATTGGGGGCGACCAGGTCATTGATGCTCTGGTAGCCGCCCAGCGCGGTCTGGATGGCGAACTGGCCGGGCGCATTGGCGCACAGGCGCATCGAGGCCAGCATGTTGAGGCCTTCGATGTAGTCGCGCGCATGCTTCTTCTCGCCCGAAACCACCATCCAGCCGGCGCGGTAGCCGCAGGAACGATAGTTCTTGGACAGGCCGTTGAAGGTGATGAACAGCACATCGTCGGCCAGCGAGGCCAGCGAGGTGTGGGTGTTGCCGTCGTAGAGCACCTTGTCGTAGATCTCGTCGGCCAGGATGATCAGCTGATGCTGGCGCGCCAGCTCAATGATCTCCTTCAGCACCTCCACCGAATACAGCGCGCCGGTCGGATTATTGGGATTGATGACGACGATGGCCTTGGTGTTGGGGGTGATCTTCTTCTTGATGTCGGCGATGTCGGGCTGCCAGCCTTGCTGTTCATCGCAGACGTAATGCACCGGGGTGCCGCCGGACAGGCTCACGGCGGCCGTCCACAGCGGATAGTCGGGCGACGGCACCAGCACTTCGTCGCCGGTGTTGAGCAGCGCATTGACGCTCATGACGATCAGTTCGGAGGCGCCATTGCCCAGGTAGATGTCATCGATGGTCACGCCTTCGATCTTCTTTTGCTGGGTGTAGTGCATGACCGACTTGCGGGGCGCGAACAGGCCCTTGGAATCGGTGTAGCCGGAGGCATTGCCCATGTTGCGGATCATGTCCTGCACGATCTCGTCGGGCGCATCGAAGCCGAAGGCGGCCAGGTTGCCGATGTTGAGCTTGATGATCTTGTGGCCTTCTTCCTCCATCTGGCGCGCCTTTTCCAGCACGGGACCCCGAATGTCGTAACACACATCTGCCAGCTTCTTGGATTTCTGAATCGGTCGCACAGCTCTTCCTCTAATCGTTTCGCGACAGGCGGCGTCGGCCCCTGCCCGTCCTGTCCTGCTTCATCGGCCGCGTGCGCCGGACCGGAACCTTTATCCTGCGGCTCCCCTCCATTACCACGCTTGCCATCATTTTCCTGCACGTTTTTGCCTGCTGCAGTGCAATGTAAAGCACCTGCAAAGCGGCCTGCGGCGCTGCCTCATGGGCTTGCCGGGAACCGGCCATTTTGCCCAAAGCTAAGCATTTTATCAATCAAATAGGCGTGCGCCGGGGTCGGAAACGGCTACAATGGCGCACTTTACGACCGCGTTGCTGCGATGCATGTCGACTTGACATCATGGCCCGGCCGTTCGCCCCGCGGGGCCGCCTGCAACCCATCCTGCCCATCTGCGATGAAGCTCCATTCGACCGAAACCAAGCAATACCAGACCGTCACCGCCTATGATGAGGACGGCGTCGAGCTCAATGCCATCCGTTTCACCAACAGCCTCCTGGTGCTGCCCGAGACCGAGCCGGTACCCTGGCCGGCAGAGAGCTTCGAGGCGCTCACTCCCGAGCATTTCGCCCAGATCGATGCCACCGCACCGGACGTGGTCATCCTGGGCACCGGCGAGCGCCAGCGCTTCGTCCATCCCAAGCTGACCACGGTGCTGACTGCGCGCCGCATCGGCGTGGAGTGCATGGACAACCAGGCCGCCTGCCGGACCTACAACATTCTCATGGCCGAAGGGCGCAAGGTGGCGCTGGCGCTGATCATTGCGCCCAAGGCCTGACGCCGGCACCTGCCGCGACAAGAAACCCAAGAACACGCAACAAGGAACCGCTGTCAATGCGCGAACTGTATAAATCCAAGGCGTTCGTCTGGACGCTGCTCATTCTCTTCCTGCTGGTCTGGTTCTGGATGCTCGGAGCCCGTGTACTGGTGCCCACCGACGAAGGCCGCTATGCCGAAATGGCGCGCGAAATGGTGGCCACGCAGGACTGGATCACCACCCGCCTGAACGGCATCAAGTACTTCGAGAAGCCGCCCCTGCAAACCTGGATGAATGCCATCACCTTCGAGCTGTTCGGTCTAGGTGAATGGCAGGCGCGCCTGTGGACCGGCCTGTGCGGCCTGCTGGGCATCGGCCTGGCGGCTTACACCGGCACCCGCGTCTTCAGTGGCCGCGTCGGCTTCTATGCCGCCCTGGTGCTGGCCTCCAGCTTCTTCTGGGCGGGCATGGGCCACATCAATACGCTGGACATGGGCCTGTCGGGCATGATGACCATCGCCCTGTGCTCGCTGCTGATGGCGCAGCGCGACGGTGCCTCCCGTGAAGGCCAGCGCAACTGGATGCTCCTGTGCTGGGCCGGCATGGCATTGGCGGTGCTGTCCAAGGGCCTGATCGGTATCGTTCTGCCCGGTGCGGTGCTGGTGCTCTATACCCTGTTCGCGCGCGACTGGGCGATCTGGAAGCGGCTGCATCTGGTCAAGGGCCTGATCCTGTTCTTTGCGATCTGCACCCCCTGGTTCGTGGCGGTGTCGCTGCGCAATCCGGAATTCCCGCAGTTCTTCTTCATCCACGAGCACTTCCAGCGCTTCACCACCAAGATCCATAGCCGCACCGGTCCGTGGTATTACTTCATTCCCATCCTGGTGCTGGGCATCATTCCCTGGCTGGGCGTGTTCTTCCAGAGCCTGTGGAAAGGCACCCGCGAGCAACGCGACACCGCTGGCTACAACAGCCTCAACGGCGGGCGTTTCCAGCCTAAGCGGATGCTGCTGGTGTGGGCGGTGTTCATCTTCGTGTTCTTCAGCATCTCGGACTCGAAGCTGCCCTCCTACATCCTGCCGATCTTCCCGGCGCTGGCGCTGCTGATCGCCTGCTACCTGGACGAAGCGGACTACAAGGCGCTGGCCTGGGCCGGTTCGCTGGTGGCCCTGCCCTCGGCGGTGGCACTGGCCTTCATCCCGCGCGTGCCCTCGCTTGCCAAGGATGCCTACTCGCTGCCGCTGGTGGAGGCCCACGTGCCCTACCTGTACGCCGCCACCCTGATCTTCTTCGTCGGCGGCATCGCCGCCATCCGCCTGGCACGCCAGCACAAGGACTGGGCCGTGACCTCGCTGGCGGCGACCGCCTTCGTGGCCGGCCAGCTGCTGATGCTGGGCCATGATCCGCAGGGCCGCTACTCGGCGGGCGTGGACTACGTGCCGGCGCTGCAGGCCGAATTGAAGCCGGAAACCCCGATCTACCTGGTCGGCCGCTATGAGCAGGCCCTGCCCTTCTACCTGCGCCGCACCATGACCCTGGTGCAGCATGCCGACGAAATGGAGTTCGGCCTCAAGCAGGAACCGCAGCTGTGGCTGCCCACCATCGATGCCTTCGTGGCGCAATGGGTGGCCGACAACGCGGCTGGCAAGAAGGATATCGCCATCATCGATCCGACCATCTACAAGCAGCTGGTTGAGCGCAAGCTGCCGATGCGCCTGATCGGCCAGGACCCGCGCCGCGTGATCGTGGCCAATGATCCGGCACCTGCCGCAGCAGTCGCCGGCGAGAAGAAGGCGGCGAAATGAACCTGACTACCTTTGGCTTCATCTTCGTCGGCATCTGCCTGAACGCCGTTGCACAACTGCTGCTCAAGGCCGGTACCAATGCCGTCGGCGCGATCCACCTGACGGCGGACAACTGGTTCTCCACCGGCCTCAAGCTGGCTACCCAGCTGCCCATCATCGGCGGCCTGTCCTGCTACGTGATCTCGGTGGGCGTGTGGATCATCGGCCTGTCGCGGGTGGACGTGACCATCGCCTACCCGCTGCTCTCGCTGGGCTACATCATCAACGCCATCGGTGCCTGGTACTTCCTGGGCGAAGCCATCTCCCTGCAGCGCCTGCTGGCCATCGGCGTGATCATCGTCGGCGTGGTCTTGCTGACCAGAAGCTGATTTACAATACCGGGTTGCCGCGCGCCCGGCGCGCCGGCCACTGCGCTGCCCGCTGCGGCAGCGCCCTCCCCTTGAACCTAGTCTGACCGGATTCCACCATGAGCCTGCCTTTCCTGCCGTTTTCCAAACCCACCATCGATGAAGCCACCATCGCCGCCGTCGGTGAAGTGCTGCGCTCGGGCTGGATCACCAGCGGCCCCAAGGTGCAGGCGTTCGAAAAGGCCTTGTCGGACTACCTGGGCGGACGCATCGTGCGTACCTTCAACTCCGGCACCTGCACCATGGAAATCGCGCTGCGCATCGCCGGCATCGGCGCGGGCGATGAAGTCATCACCACTCCCATCTCCTGGGTCGCCACCGCCAACGTGATCCTGGAAACCGGCGCCACCCCGGTGTTCGCCGACATCGATCCGGTCACCCGCAACATCGATCTGGACCGCCTCGAAGCCGCCATTACCCCGCGCACCAAGGCCATCATCCCGGTCTACCTGGCCGGCCTGCCGCTGGACATGGACCGCCTCTACGCGATTGCCGCCAAGCACAATCTGCGCGTGGTGGAAGATGCCGCCCAGGCGCTGGGTTCGACCTGGAAGGGCAAGCGCATCGGTGCCTTCGGCGATTTCGTCTCCTTCAGCCTGCAGGCCAACAAGAACATCACCAGTTCCGAAGGCGGTTTCCTGGTGCTCAACAATGCCGAGGAAGCCCGTCTGGCCGAGAAATACCGCCTGCAGGGCGTCACCCGCAGCGGCTTCGACGGCCTGGAAGTGGATGTTCTGGGCGGCAAGTTCAATATGACCGACGTGGCCGCCGCCATCGGCCTGGGCCAGTTCGCCCACATCGATGCCGTCACCGCCCACCGCAAGGAACTGGCGCGCCACTATTTCGCCTGCTTCGGCAGCGATTTCGAAGCCAGCTTCGGTGCCCAGCTGCCAGTAGCCGACTTCGAGAACTCCAACTGGCACATGTTCCAGCTGGTCCTGCCGGAGCGCATCACCCGTGCCGCCTTCATGGAAAAGATGATGGAAAAGCAGGTCGGCATCGGCTACCACTACCCTTCCATTCACTTGCTGAAGCTCTATCGTGAACGTGGCTTCAAGGAAGGCATGTTCCCGGTGGCCGAACGCGTCGGCCAGCGCATCGTGTCGCTGCCCATGTTCAATGCAATGAGTAAAGAGGACGTGGAACGCTCGGTGGAAACGGTAAAATCGGTGCTTGGTTGATTTTTGCGGATAATGCAAAGAATTCGACGAAAATATTCGGCATAATTCGTTTTATTTGCATTTTCGCAAGCTGGTCTCCTGCATTTCCCCTGGCCTGAACGCCGCGATGACCCTGTTTCGTGGCGCATCGGGCCATTGATTTATTGCAGAACACGCTTTCAGTACCGCTGGATGCGGGCTCCAGGGCCAGGCATTCCAGCCTTTATTTTTTGATATTTGATGAAACCAGAACTGTCCGTCGTCATCCCGGTTTACAACGAGGAATCCGGGCTCTCCAAATTGTTCGAGCGCCTTTACCCGGCGCTGGACGCCCTGGGCTACAGCTATGAAGTCATCTTCGTCAACGATGGCAGCCG
>NZ_DBIC01000140.1:6681-9907 GCF_002296545.1 Herbaspirillum sp. UBA812
CATCTTCGTCAACGATGGCAGCCGCGACCGCTCCGCCGGCATCCTGGCCGAGCAATACCGCCTGCGCCCGGACGTGACGCGGGTGGTGCTGTTCAATGGCAACTACGGCCAGCACATGGCGATCATGGCGGGCTTCGAAGCCACCCGTGGCGAAGTGGTGGTGACACTGGATGCCGACCTGCAGAATCCGCCGGAAGAAATCGGCAATCTGGTGGCCAAGATGCGCGAAGGCTACGACTACGTCGGCTCGATTCGCCGCAAGCGCCAGGATTCGGCCTGGCGCACCTACGCCTCCAAGGCCATGAACCGCCTGCGCGAGAAGATCACGCGCATCAAGATGACCGACCAGGGCAACATGCTGCGTGCCTATGGCCGCAACGTCATCGACCTGGTCAACCAGTGCCGCGAGGTCAATACCTTCGTGCCGGCCCTGGCCTACACCTTCTCGCGCAATCCGACCGAGATCGTGGTGGAACATGAAGAGCGCTCGGCTGGCGAATCGAAGTATTCCTTCTACAGCCTGATCCGCCTGAACTTCGATCTGGTCACCGGCTTCTCGCTGGTGCCGCTGCAATTCTTTTCGCTGCTGGGTATCGGGCTGTCGTTTGCGTCGGCGGCGCTGTTCATCCTGATCGTGCTGCGCCGCATGCTGATCGGCGCGGAAGTCGGTGGCGTCTTCACGCTGTTCGCCATCACCTTCTTCCTGATGGGCGTGATCCTGTTCTCCATCGGCCTGCTGGGCGAATACATCGGCCGCATCTACATGCAGGTGCGCTCGCGCCCGCGCTATGTGGTGCAGGCCATCCTTGAGCAATCCTCTTCAGAAGACAAGCAAGCACTATGAACGCCGTCGTCTTTGCCTACCATGATGTGGGTGTCCGCTGCCTGAAGGTCTTGCTCGCGCGTGGCGTGCAGGTGTCGCTGGTGGTGACCCACGAGGACAGCGCTACCGAGAATATCTGGTTCGGTTCCGTGGCCGGCCTGTGCCGCGAACATGGCATTGCCTGCATCACCCCCGCTGACCCGCGCTCGCCGCAGCTGCTGGCGCAGTTGCAGGCGCTGCAGCCGGACTTCCTCTTCAGTTTCTACTACCGTCATATGCTGCCGGTGGAAGTGCTGGCCTGCGCCAGGCGCGGTGCCTACAACATGCACGGCTCGCTGCTGCCCAAGTATCGTGGCCGCGTCCCCATCAACTGGGCGGTGCTGCACGGCGAGACCGAAACCGGTGCCACCCTGCATGAGATGACGGTCAAGCCCGACGCCGGCGCCATCGTGGCGCAGACTGCCGTACCGATTCTGCCGGACGATACCGCGCATGAAGTCTTTGGCAAGGTGGTCGTGGCGGCAGAAATGACGCTCTGGAACGTACTGCCGGCCATGCTGGCGGGCAATACGCCCAACCTGCCCAATGACCTCTCGCAAGGCAGCTACTTCAGCGGCCGCAAGCCGGAAGATGGCCGTATCGACTGGCGGCGTACCGCCGGCGAGGTCCATAATCTGGTGCGCGCGGTGGCCCCGCCCTATCCGGGTGCCTTCGAGGAAATCGCGGGTGATAAAATTACGGTCACGAGAACCCGGCTGGTTCCGCCGGCGGCCCATCCTGCGCTGCAGCGGGCCCACGGTACGCAAGACAAGTTCTTCGAAGGCGGCAAGTTGTACGCACGTTGTGGCGATGGCAACTTCCTCCAGATCCTGGGCATCCTGATCAATGATCAGGATGCTTCACTCAACAATTACCTGAAATACATGGCCTCCTGAAGTCCGGCCATTCACTAGCTCTCTACATTATGAAAAAAGTCCTCATTCTCGGCGTCAACGGCTTCATCGGCCACCACCTGTCCAAGCGCATTCTGGAAACCACGGACTGGCACGTCTATGGCATGGACATGATGACCGACCGCATCACCGACATTCTGGAAAACGAGGCCTACAAGTCGCGCATGCACTTCTTCGAGGGCGACATCACCATCAACCAGGAATGGGTGGAATACCACGTCAAGAAGTGTGACGTGATCCTGCCGCTGGTGGCCATCGCGACCCCGTCGACCTACGTGAACGCCCCGCTGCGCGTGTTCGAGCTGGACTTCGAAGCCAACCTGCCGATCGTGCGTTCGGCCGCCAAGTACAAGAAGCACCTGGTCTTCCCCTCGACCTCGGAAGTCTATGGCATGTGCCATGACGAGGAATTCGATCCGGAAGAATCCGAACTGATCTGCGGCCCGATCAACAAGCCGCGCTGGATCTACTCCTGCGCCAAGCAGCTGATGGACCGCGTGATCTGGGGCTACGGCATGGAAGCCGGCCTGAACTTCACCCTGTTCCGTCCGTTCAACTGGATCGGTGCCGGCCTGGACTCGATCCACACCCCGAAGGAAGGTTCGTCGCGCGTGGTGACCCAGTTCTTCGGCCACATCGTCCGTGGCGAGAACATCTCCCTGGTCGACGGCGGCCAGCAGAAGCGCGCCTTCACCTACATCGATGACGGCATTGACGCCCTGATGAAGATCATCGCCAACGAAGGCGGCGTGGCCTCCGGCAAGATCTACAACATCGGCAATCCGGTGAACAATTATTCCATCAAGGACCTGGCCGACATGATGCTCAAGCTGGCCGCCGAGTACCCGGAATACGCCGAGACCGCCAAGCAGGTCAAGCTGGTCGAGACCACCTCCGCCGCCTACTACGGCAAGGGTTATCAGGACGTGCAGAACCGCGTGCCCAAGATCACCAACACCTGTGACGAGCTGAACTGGGCCCCCAAGACCACCATGGCCGACACCCTGCGCAACATCTTCGATGCCTACCGCAGCCAGGTGGCTCAGGCACGTGCGCTGATGGATTGATTGGTCGCTGACTGACGATCTCATGCAAACCGCGCTTCGGCGCGGTTTTGCTTTTTCCGGCTATGGCCATCTGGCTTGCGCCGGAACAGATCGCCGTCGTGACACCGTATTGCCCCGCATGCTGCGCTGCTGCATATTGTTCTATCCGGCGCAGGATGCTAGTCTCGCAACTTGTCGTCAGCCGCCGCAGTCCAACGCCCGGCGCACTACCCCGACAGTCAGCAACACCATGGCGGACCACCGCCGATCACCCTCTTTCCGGTCCAGCGAATTGCCCAAACTCACTCTCAAGATCGACGCCGATACGTACCGCGGCACCCGCGTGGGCGTCCCCAACCTGATCAACCAGCTGCGCCGCCATCGTGCCGGTGCCACCTTCCTGT
>NZ_DBIC01000067.1:0-5409 GCF_002296545.1 Herbaspirillum sp. UBA812
TGCCCAGCGTCGGCCACGGTTCCCAGACGAAGTAGGCATCGATGTCGCCGCGCGCCAGCAGGGCCGGCAGTTCCGGCGGACCGGAGCGCACCATCTCGACCTTGGCGGCATCGATGTTGAGGGTCTTCAGGGTCAGGCCGGTGACGTATTCCGAGACCGAGCCGGCGACGATGCCGAACTTCTTGATCTTGTCGGCCGAGGTGATGGCCTTGCGGGCCACCAGCTTGACGTAGGTCTTGGACTGATAGGTCACGGCCAGCGGACGCAGTTCGGCGCGCGAGAGGCGCACGATGTGCGTGGGTTCGCCGGCACAGCCCAGCTGCACCTGGTTGGCCACCAGCGCGTTGAGCGCTTCGCCGCCGTCGGTGTAGGACTGCACGGTGACGTTGGGGGCGCCGTGTTTGGCGAACAGTTTTTCGTTGGCGGCCACAAAGAAGGCCGTGAAGACGGGATCAGCGCCGACGCCGATGATGACGGGCGCGCCCTGGGCCAGGGCTGGCAGGGCAGGCGCAGCGCCTGCAGCGAGCATGGAGGCGGCGCCGAGCAGCAGCTTGCGGCGTTGTGGCGAAACGGTGGAGTGGGTCACGGGCTGGGTCCTCTTTGTAAAGTTGGTGAAACGCCAGTGGAGATGGCAGGCACGGCAGTAACAAAGGCAAAACACGGGGTGCGCTTGCGCCTGCAGCGCAGGCATGAGCGCAGGCAATTTTTCAGGAGGGGAGGCGCATCAGCGCTTGATCCCCAGCTTTGCAAAAAGCGCGCCAGCGCTTTCGTAATTCAACTCCGACAGCGCCGCGTGCTGCGTGACCACCATCGCATCGCGCACGATGCGCTGCAGGCGGTGGGTGCGCTGGATGGCGGCCATGCCGGCGGCCTGGTAGGCGTCGTTGACGACTTCCATCGAGACCCGGGCCGCATAGGTGGCCGAGAGCTTGAGCATCATGTCGATCTCTTCGGTGACGGGGTTGCCGGCCACGATCTGTTCCCAGGCTTGTTCGCAGGCATCGTAGAAGAACATGCGGGCGCTGCGCCACTTGGCTTCGGACACGCCGAGCTTGATCTTGTAATACGCGCGGTCGGCCAGGCGCAGCGCGCCCGGCATGATCTTGGCGCCACCCGCCATGTCGGTGACGATGTCCAGCGCGGCGCGGGCCAGGCCGATGTTGACGGCGGCGTGCACTTCAGCCTGGTAGGCCAGGGCCGGATAGCGATACAGCGGCTCATCAATGAGGCCGGCTGCACCCCGGGCACAGGTCCATTCATGGGCCACGAACTTGTCCTTGAGGCGGGTATCGTGGCTGCCGGTGCCTTGCATGCCGACCACGTTCCAGTTGTCGATGATCTCGATTTCAGAAGCTGGCATCACGGCCATGAGCGCGGGCTTGGGTGTGCCGTCGTCGGCGCCGCTGCTGTCCTTGATGCCCACGCCGATCCAGTCTGCGCCCTTGCAGCCGCTGGCGAAGTGCCAGCGTCCGGTGATTTCCCATCCACCGGGGACGGCCTTGGCTTCCTGCAGCGGATAGAGGCCGCCGGCATAGACCTGGTCGGGGCCGCTTGCGTAGATCTTGCGCTGGGTTTCGATGGGCAGGGCGGCGAGATAGGTGTTGGCCGAACCGAAGGCGGCCACCCAGCCGGCCGAGCCATCAGCCTTGGAGATGCGTTCGACCATGGCCAGGAAGGGCGCCGGGGCCAGGGCTTCGCCGCCGAACTTGCGCGGCGTGCCGCTGCGGAAGATGCCGGCCTTCTTCATGGTGGCCACGAGGTCGCGCGGCACGTGGCCGAGCTGATCGAACTCGTCGCGGCGTGCGGTCACTTCCGCAATGAGCGTATCCATTTCGGGAGAGTCCGCATGCGGTGGGGCAGCGGTGACGATTTTTTTCTGGACGGGATAAACATCGAGCGTGATCGAATTCATGGCACACCACTTTGGTTGAAAGGAGGTAGCTGAGTGTCGTCCTGGGTCAAATCAGGGTCAAATTCTATTTAGGAATTGGCCGAATGAATATTAGTAATAATGATTAGGCTGCTCCGGGATGGCACGCAGGCTTGTGCATGGTGCACCCGCATGATGCGCGAAACCCGCATGGGGAGGGCGTTTGGCGCGATCCTGCACCAAACGCGAGAGGGTGGATGCCCTGCTTGGAGAAGTATTTGCAGTATTGATGCGGCTAATCGGTGGTGCGGATTTGCCTGCAGTGGAAGGGACTGACTACCATGGGGGCCGAGATTGAAAGGAAACACTGTTCAGTTTCGTCACAGGCTCCTTCTGGCCTTCATTTCGGGCGGACTTCTTCGGGAGTCCGCCACTTTTCTTTTGCTTTTTCTCTTCTTCTTTCCCTGCAGTCCTTGCGGTGAAGGGATGTCTTCTTTTTTTCTATTGCGTGTTGATTCAATGTGCCGGTGCGGCGTAACGCCTAACGCCAATGCGCATCGGCACAGCCGTGCTGCGCGATGTTCTGCAATTGATCTTGTATGGATTCACGTTGGAGGATGTCCGTATGCAGGACAGAGACATGACCGCCTTCCTTGTGCAGTCCTTTCGTGAGTTGCACAAATTGCGCCGCGTTCAGCTTGCGCAGGGCACAGGCCGCGTAGAGTCGCGCTTCTTTGGTGGCGGAGCCGTCGTCGATCAGTCGTGTGAAGAGTTCCAGCGCGGCCGGGGATTGCAGCAAGCGGCGATAGCGTTGTTCGCTGTCGCTGATGTGGCCGATGAAACCGACCTGGCCGAGGGCAAAGGTGGGTGTCTGGCGCAGGAGGGCGAGGTCATCCGCTGCGCTCTCCGCGGCATGGATGTAGGGAGACGCGAGCATCAGCAATCCGGACATCATCAGTGATCGTGACAGCTGCAGGCATCTCTGCATTTTCATGGCGGTTTTTTTGGGGCAGGGTGGAGGGGAATCGGCATGATGCCTCAACAAGCAGGCCGTGATGTGCTCTTTGCTGTCCATGCGGTGAATGAAGCTGCGCATGTCGAATCATTTGGATAAAAAAATCGGCCGCATGAAAGCGGCCGATCTTGAATCACGAGAAGGCGGGACAGGAGATCAGTAACGATACCCCAGCGTCAGCAAGATGGTCCGGTCATCCCCCAACGCCACCGCACGCGCCAGACCGCCCGCGTAGTAGTGCGTATTGAAGATGTTCTTGACGTTGAGCGCAGCGCGCCAGCGTTCGGCGTTGTAGGCCACGCCGGTATCGGCCAGCACGTAGCCCGGCAGGGTATAGCCGTTGGTGCGCATCATGCTCTGGCCATGCACGCCGCCGTTCCACTCCCATCCGGCCAACTGGCCCTTGAAGCGATAGCGGGCGCTGGTGGTGAAGTTGTGGCGCGGGACGTTGTCCAGCCACTGGCCCACGGTGGTGCTACGCTGGCCGCCGTCATCGGTCACGATGGCCGCCGTGTAGGAGTAGCCCGCGTTGAGGCTCAGGCCATTGCGCAAGTCGGAGGTCACGCTGATCTCGCCGCCCTGCGAACGCTGTTCACCCACGGCAATGTTGAAGCCGGTGTTGTTGGGATCGCTCACCAGCACGTTGCGGCGGCGCAGGTCGAACACGGCCACGTTGAGGCTGGTGCGGCCTTCGTCGAGGTCGAACTTCACGCCGGCTTCCCATTGCTTGCCGGTCTCGGGCTTGAAGGTGCCGCCGCTCACATCGGTGCCGCTGTTCGGATAGAACGAGGTCGCGTAACTGATGTAGGGACGCACACCACGCAGCAACTCATACATCAGCGCGGCCGAGCCCGTCGTGGCGCTGGCCGGATTGTCGGTATGCGCGCCGGTGCGCAGGTTGGTCGAGTAGGTCGAGACGTTGTCGTAGCGCAGGCCGGTCAGCAATTGCCAGCGTTCGCCGAAACGGATGTTGTCGCGTGCATACAAGCCGGTATCGCGGATGCTGGTTGAGGTATAGGTATTGGGTGTGGTCGGGCAATTCAGACGTGCGCCATACACCGGGTTGTAGACGTTGAGCGCGGCGACCGTACAGGTATAGGAGAGCGTGTCTTCGCGCGAATTGAGATAGTCCGTGCCCAGCGTGATCTCGTGCTTGCCGAAGCCGGTGTTGAAGCTGCGCTGGACATTGGTATCGATGCTGAAGGTCTGGCCTTCATAGGTCTGGTCGGTACCGGTGCGCGTGAGGCTGCGGCCGGTGCTCGACAGGACGTTGTTGGCCACCAGTTGTCCGCTCATCTCGAACTGCTGGTAACGCACGTTGTTGTTGAGCGTCCAGCCGTCATCGAAGCGGTGCGTCAGCGCATAGCCGACGCGGGTTTCATTGGCCGCATACGGACGCGCGCCCGGCTCGCCGATGAACAGGCTGCGCGGCAGCGCGCCGTTGACGTTGCTGTTGATCGAGCCCGACAGCGGCAGACCTTGCTGGCGCACGTAGCTGCGTTCCTGATAGCTGGTCAGGATGGTGAAGTCGGTACGCGCACCCAGGTCCAGCGACAGCGAAGGGGCGATGTAGCGGTTCTTGAACCACACATTGTCAGTGGCGTCGTTCGAATTGGAAATGAGACCGTTGATGCGGAAAGCCTGCTTGCCGTTTTCCGACAGCGATTTGTTCATGTCCACGGTGGTCTGGTAGAAGTCGTGACTGCCCACGGTGACGTCGACGTTGGCGAAGTCATTGCCTTGCGGACGCTTGCTGACCATGTTGACCAGCCCGCCCGGCAGCACCAGGCCATACAGCAGCGAGCCCGGTCCCTTGAGCACTTCCACCTGCTGCAGTCCGAACAGCTGCTCGGCCACGCGCGAGCTGGCGGTGGTGCGCAGGCCATCCAGATACAGCGAATCGGAAGCGACCTGGCCACGGATGATCAGGTCATCCCAGCCGCGCCGGCCATATTGCTGCGCGACCACGCCGGGCACGTTCTCCAGCGCATCTGCCAGTGAGACGGCCTGTTGGCTGTCCAGCATGGAGCGCGTGACCACCGACACCGATTGCGGGGTTTGCGACAGCGGCGTATTGGATTTGTTGACCTGGCTTTGGGTGGCCTTGAACCTGGTGTCGTTGACGCCATCGGCGACCACATCGACGGTGGGCAATTGGGTTGATGCCGCACTGTTGTCCGTGCTGGCAGTCTGCGCCAGGACGGAAGAAGCGGGCAATACGGAAAAGGCGAGCAGGACGGCGAGAGCGCCGGGGGAGAGCGAGGGCATGAATCAGATAATAATGAGAATAATTTCTATTCATGATATCGCATTCTTGTGCTTGGCAACAAATATTTACTGATCGTTTGCATCTTGTCGCCTGGTGCGCGTACAGGGTGTTTGGCGCGTCGCATCAATCAGGCGCCGGGCTTCAGACCTTGAACGGCGGGAATGAAGCAATCGCCGGAACGCCCCCGTCTCATGCGCTGATCCATTCATATTGCCGCGCGAGAACGTGAGCGCGCCGTTCATGGCATCTGCTCAA
>NZ_DBIC01000407.1:0-43964 GCF_002296545.1 Herbaspirillum sp. UBA812
GCGAAGGCGTCATGGGTGATCCCGACCACCTTGATGGGGAAGTCGCTGGGATACTCGATCAGGGATTCTTCAGGGGAAATAGTGGGCATAGTCATGGCAAACCGCCTTGGCGTTGTCCGCCTGGCGCTCCGGTTTCAATGCTCCCAAATGGGGATGAACAGGCCGGGTTCAAGCGGAGGTGTTGGGTGGGGAATGCCTGCATTCTACGCCATGCGGGCGGGGCGGCGTGCAGAAAGCGTCATCCGGCCCGGACGTCCGCGCCAGCAATCTGTTCCAAAATCTCCAACTATCGCGATTGATGAGCATGCGCTGCCGCACAAGACTCTGTGTCTTCCCGACAAGATGCGGTGTCCCATGCAAGTCAACCTCAAAATGCTCCAAGGTCGCTTTGAACGGGGGTATGCCCTCGACAAGCACTCCCTCTACAGTCTGCCGGCCGGGTACAACGCGGCAGGCCACATGCAATGGCACACGCGACGCACCGAAGCAGGCGAAGCTCTGTATCAGCTCAAATACCGGCAACAGCAGCGCTACGTCCTGCCATTGGCGCAGGCCGTGCAATCCCACATCCTGCCCTTGCTGCCGGGATTCGGCCTGATCGTGCCAATGGCTTCATCGCATGTTCGCCGTGTGCAGCCGGTCGCTGCCATCGCGCATGCGCTGGGACATCTGGTCGGCAAACCCGTATTGGCGCTGTTGAGCAAGGCCAAGGATGCAGCGCTTCTGAAAGACCTGCGGACGCGTGCAGAAAAAGACGCTGTGCTGGCCAATACGCTGATCCTGAATCGCCTGATCACCGGAGAAGGCCGCTGGGACACATTGCTGCTCGACGACTTGTACGATAGTGGTGCTTCGGTCGATGCTGCATGCGATACGCTGCGCGCGTATGAGAAAATCGGGGACATTTTCGTGGCAACGCTGACGTGGAGGTAAGCCCATGACTACCGTTTTCATTGCTGGCTCCATCAGCATACGGCATCTGCATCCCAAGGTCCGGGAAAGGATCATGAACATCGTGCGCCAGGAGTTCGAGGTGGTGGTCGGCGATGCCGACGGCGCTGACACGGCGATCCAGCACTTCCTGCACGCGATGGCTTACCGGCGCGTGACGGTCTTCTGCAGCGGGCAGGCGCCGCGCAACAATATCGGTCAGTGGCCCGTACGACGCATCCCTGCCACGCAGCGCCCGGGCACGCGTGCATTCTTCACGGCCAAGGATATCGCCATGGCCGACGTCGCCGATTCCGGGCTGATGATCTGGGACGCCAAAAGTACCGGCACGCTCGGCAACGTGATCGAACTGCTGAATCGCCAGAAATATTCCTGGGTCTTCATCGACCCGCCTACCCAATTCCTGGCAGTGAAGTGCGCAGAGAGGATCGAAGCCTTGCTCTCATGCATGAGCGCCGCAGCGCGTCTGCAAGCGCAGCGCAAGCTCGGGCTGGAACACAGGCTCCCTGCCCTGCATGTCAATGCAAAGCAATCCAACCTGTTCACGCAGGACGTGAGCGGCGCATTGCACGCCGCCCACTAGTTCCATCAAAGCCGTGCCTTGGCCGCCTGATACGCCGCATACACCTTGGCAAACACCGGCCCCGGCTGGCCGCTGCCGACTGGCTGGCCATCGAGCGTGACCACCGGCAGCACTTCCTTGCTGGCCGAGGAAATCATGAGTTCATCGGCCGCCAGCACTTCCTCACGCGTGATGCGGCGCGACTCCAGCACGATGCCCTGCTCGGCGCACAGCTCTTCTATCAGGCCATAGCGGATGCCTTCCAGGATCAGGTTGTCCTTGGGCGGCGCGGAAATCTTGCCATCCTTGACCACCCACACGTTGGAGGACGACGCCTCCGACAGATAGCCATCACGGAACTGGATCGCTTCGGTCACCTGATGCTCGGCCGCAAATTGCGCCGCCAGCACATTGCCCAGCAGCGACGTCGACTTGATCTGGCAGTTCAGCCAGCGGCGGTCTTCCATGCTCACGCAGGCCACGCCCTTCTCGATGGATGCAGCCGGCGGCAGGGCCATCGGATTGGTCATGATCAGCACCGTCGGCACCACCTCCTTGGGGAAGGCATGCGCCCGCTTGGCCACGCCACGGGTGACCTGCAGGTAGATCATCTGGTCGTCCAGACCATTGGCTTGCACCACCTGGTCGATGAGGGCATTCCAGCCGGCTTCGTCATGCGGATTCGGAATACCGATGCTGTCGAGGCTGCGGAACAGCCGCGCCAGGTGTTGCTGGCCGCGGAACGCCTTGCGGCGATACATGGGGATCACCTCATAGATGCCGTCGCCAAAGATGAAGCCGCGGTCCAGCACCGGCACGCGGGCTTCAGAGAGGGGCGTGAGTTCGCCGTTGAGGTAGACGATGGGATCGTTCATGATGGGCTTTCCGGTAATCGAGAGTGTTCAGGTGAAGGCGGCAACCGTGCCGCGATGAATCCATTCTGTCACGCGGCTTCCGGCGTCCCCATGCAAAAACGGTATAACGCCGCCCTGCCCTCACGCCGCTATCGGCAATGCCTCCACACGATGTCCGGCACCCTCGCCGGCGGCGGGCGGCACGAATTTCCAGCGCACGTCATGGAAGCGCGCCAGCGTCTCGCGGTGGGCGATGCTGATCACGGTCACGCCCGGCAGCTCGCGCGGCAAGGCGGCATAGAGCGCTTCCTCGGTCTCGCCATCCATGGCGCTGCTGGCCTCGTCCAGGAACACCAGGCGCGGACGGTTCAGGAACACCCGCACGAATGCCAGGCGCTGCTGCTCGCCCGGTGACAGCGCCTGGCTCCAGTTGGCCGCCACGTCCAGCCGCGATGCAAGATGCGCAAGACGGCACAAACCCAGGTAACGCGTAATGAGTGCATCCTCGAAACTGCCCTCGGCGGCGGGATACGAGAGCGCTGCACGCAGCGTGCCGATGGGCAGGTAACTGCGCTGGGGCAGGAACATCGCGGGCGCATCCTGCGGCAGCGCGATGCGGCCCTCGCCGTAAGGCCAGATGTCGGCCATGGCGCGGATCAGGGTCGACTTGCCGCAACCGGAAGGACCGCTGATGAGCACGTGTTCGCCCGACTCCACCCGCGCATCCAGGCGGCGCAGCATGAGGCTGCCATCGGGGAAGGACAGCTGCACGCCCTCCAGCGTCACCGCACTGCCGCCATGCTGCGTGACGGCCAGCGTGCGCGGCATGCCGGCAGCGCGTTCGACATCCGCGTGGAAGCCCGCCAGCCGGTTGATGGAAGCCTTCCAGCTGGCCAGCGTGGTGAAGGCATTGATGAACCACGACAGCGCATCCTGCACCTGTCCGAATGCATCGCTGATCTGCATCAGCACGCCCAGCGAAATGGCCCCGGAAAAATAGCGCGGTGCCGACACCAGCATGGGGAAGATCACCGCGAACTGCCCGTAGAAATTGACGGCGACGTTGAGCTTCTTGGTCAGCCGCATGATGTTCCACCAGTTCTCGCGGATGTCATCCAGCCGTGCGGTCAGCTGTGCGCGCTCCTGCGGCTCGCCGCGATACAGAGCCACGGCCTCGGCATGCTCGCGCACGCGGATCAGTCCGAAACGGAAATTGGCCTCGAAGCGTTCCTGGTTGAAGCTCAAACCCACCAGCGGGCGGCCGATCCACCACACCACACCGGAGCCGATGGCGGCATAGGCGATCACGAACCAGACCATGTAGCCGGGAATGACCCACGATTGCCCCAGCGCCGTAAAGGACAGCGGCCCGCTCACCGACCACAGGATGTGGATGAAGGAGAACAGCGTCACGCTGCTGGAAATGAAACCCAGCACCAGCGACAGCGTATCGCTGGTCAGCGCATGCAGGTCCTCGGCAATGCGCTGGTCTGGGTTGTCGGAGAGGCGGCCCTCCTGTCCCTGCTCGATGCGGTAGTAGGCGCGATGCGCCAGCCATCGGTCAAGGTAGCGCGTGCTCATCCAGTAGCGCCAGCGGATCTGCAGCGCCTGCTTCAGGTAGACGCTGTAAATGGCGATGGCCACGAAGACGAAGGCCAGCCCCGAGAACTGCCACAGCAGCGATTTGAACTGCGGATAGTCGCGCGACTGCAGCACGTTGTACATGTCGCGGTTCCAGGAATTGAGCCGCACGTTGATGTAGACCATGCCCAGGTTCAGGGCCAGGATGGCCAGCAGCAAGGCCCAGGCCTTCCACTTTTCTTCGGAAACCCAGAAGGGCTTGATGAGGCGCCATATCTCCGCGCGGGTCGCGCGATTGGCGTGGCTGGCCTGGCGGGCCGGTGTTTGTTCGGTCATGGCGAATCCTGTGGATGTTGTCCTCTTTGCTGCCCAGCTTGCCGCAAAAGACTTAACTCAGGCTTAAAGCTGCATCAGGAAGGCCCTGGAAAGCATTAAGGAACGCTTAATGCTTTTGCAATTGAGCATTAAGGGCTATGGAATGCATCGAAACAATCAATCCCGCACGCCCGTGAACAAGGCTAGACTGCGGTCTTCGCCGATATTGCCTTGCGTCAATGCTGCTCTTGGCAGCAGCGTGCATGGCCAGCGGCCCCTCTTTCGGAGAATTCCATGCAGACCCTTCCCCCCAAGCGCCGCTCGCTCAGCGTGGCGGCCCAACTGGCACTGAGCTTTGCGCTGGTGCTGGCGATGATGCTGGTGCTGACGGTGGCCAGCATTTCCAAGGTCAATGCCATCGAAGGCAGCCTGGCCACGGTGAGCGAGGACAACAGCGTCAAGCAGCGCTATGCCATCAATTTCCGTGGCAGCGTGCACGACCGCGCCATTGCCCTGCGCGACCTGACGCTGGTGGGCGATGGCGAGGTCAAGGACGTGATTGCCCTGATCAACAAGCTCGATGCCGACTACCAGCAATCGGCCCGGCCGCTCGATACGGTCTTCTCCACCATGAAGGTCAATGCGGATGAACGTGCCAGCCTGGAACGCATCAAGGCGGTCGAAGCCCGCACCATGCCGCTGGCCGCCAAGGCCATCGCCCTGCGCACCGCCGGCGATGTCGACGGCGCACGCCAGCTGCTGCTGACCCAGGTAAAACCGGCCTTCGTCGAATGGCTGGCCACCATCAATCACTTCATCGACCTGGAAGAACGCATGAGCCAGATCGAATCCGCCAAGGCCCGCAGCACCGCCCACGGCTTCCAGGCCTTCATCCTGGTGCTGCTGGGTGCCGCGCTGGTGGCCGGTGCCGTGCTGGCCACGCTGATCACCCGCAGCATCCGGGGTGCGCTGGGTGCGGAACCCGATGAGGTCAAGCAGCTGGCACTGGCGGTGGATCGCGGCGAGCTGTATCACGCCGCTGCCACAAGCCGCGCCGGCGACGGTGGCAAGCGCCAGAGCATCATGGCGGCGCTCTCCGAGATGAGCGGCAACCTGCGCAATACCGTGACCCATGTGCGCGATGCCGCCACCGGCGTGGCCACCATCAGCGCCCAGATCGCCGCCGGCAACAGCGACCTCTCGGCGCGCACCGAAGACCAGGCCGCCTCGCTGGAAGAAACCGCCTCGGCCATGGAGCAGCTCACCGCCACCGTGAAGCAGAACGACGGCCACGCCCGCGAAGCCAATCAACTGGCACGCAACGCCTCCGATATCGCCAAACAGGGCGGCGCCATCGTGGAAGAAGTGGTCGATACCATGGCGGCCATCAACAGCTCCTCGCGCAAGATCGTCGACATCATCGGCGTGATCGACAGCATCGCTTTCCAGACCAACATCCTGGCCTTGAATGCCGCCGTGGAAGCGGCCCGTGCCGGCGAACAGGGACGCGGTTTTGCGGTGGTGGCCACCGAAGTGCGCAACCTGGCCCAACGCAGTGCCGCCGCCGCCAAGGAGATCAAGCAGTTGATCGATACCTCGGTCGGTAATGTGGACACCGGTACCCGCCTGGTGGAACGCGCCGGCGAGACCATGGAGCAGATCGTGGCCAGCGTGCAGCAGGTCACCGATGTGATGGGCGAAATCTCGGCCGCCAGCCACGAGCAGAGCCTGGGCATCGAGGAAGTCAACAAGGCCATCGCGCTGATGGATCAGGTGACCCAGCACAATGCAGCCCTGGTGGAAGAAGCCACTGCCGCCGTAGCTACGCTGCAGGAGCAGGCCGTGAACCTGACGCGGGCAGTCGGTGTGTTCCAGCTGGACGCGCCCGATGCAGCCGGCCTGGTGGCAGCCCCGGCACCCGCGCCCTCGCCCGCACTCAACACCGTGCAGGTCCCTTTGCGCCTGGTGCCCAAGCTGGAAGTGGTGCGCAAGGCTGCGTGATCCAAAGCAGCAGTCAGCGTGATTCGTCGCACGGCGCAAGCAGGCTGACTGCACAAGGGCGAGGCCTTACATTACAGCTCGCCCAGGAATTGCTCCACAAACCCGCGCATCTTCTCCTGGCGCGCCTGCGCCATGGCTGCACCGGCAGCCGTCTGGAATCCTTCCTGCAAACGGAACAGCTTGGCCGGGAAATGATCCAGCGCATAGCGCGTATCCTGCAGCGGCCGTTGCTGCGCCTGCGGATCGAGCGCTTCATAGAGGCTCGATCCCATCCTCCCCGCCACATAGAAACAGCGCGCCACGCCGATGGCCCCGATGGCGTCCAGCCGGTCGGCGTCCTGCACGATCTTCGCCTCCAGCGTCAGCGGCGTGATCTGCGCCGAATAGCTGTGGGCCTGCACGGCATGGGCCACGCGCTGTGCCTCCTCCCGCGTCCATCCCAGTGACAGCAAAATCTCCTGTGCGCGCTGGGCAGAGAGCGTGGACGCCTGGCTGCGCAGCGGCGAATTCTTTTCCACCCGCACGCAGTCGTGCAGGATGACGGCCGCCAGCAGAATGCGCAGGTCGCCGCCCTCCTCGGCCTGCAGGCGGCGGGCGTTGTTCCATACGCGCAAGAGATGCGAGAGGTCATGCGAGCCGTCGCCGGCGTCATCCTCGACCTGCGGCAACAATTGTGCGGCCAGCGTGTCGAAGGGGCGGAAGGCGGCGGCAACCTGGGAAAGATTCATGATTCAAACAGATACAAGGGTGACAATTCATCAGTATCGCAGATCAATCGCAAGGGCCGGAAAACGCGTCCTGGTTTACCATTCCGATTTTCCGACAAGTGTTTTCCCAGGGCTCTGCTACACGCAAGCCGGTCGCATGTGAGATGATGCGGCTTCCATCAATTTCGCGGCCTGCCCCGGGATCACGATAGCGGCCCTGCTGCCGCAGCGATCTGCCCGCCGCGCGTGAACGGCGTACCGCACGCGCAACATTCCCTTCCGGTACGCCACAGTAACAACGCCCGACCGCGCCGCTACACTGGTGGCTGCCTCGCTGGCAGTCTGCCTGTCGCACCGCCGTCGGCCCTGATCCGATTTTTGGAGTTCCCTGATGTTCAGCTGGTTTGAAAAACTGGTCCACCCCTACCCCGAGTCGCAACCGGTGCCGCCACCGCGCGGCTTCATGCGCTTCATCTGGTTCTGTACCAAGGGCGTGCGCCCCTACATCGCCGCCATGACCCTGATGACGGCCGTCATCGGTGTCTTCGAGGCACTGCTCTTTGCTGCGCTCGGCCGCATCGTCGACTGGCTGTCCAAGATCGAGCCGGCGCAGCTGTGGGCGCAGGAAGGCCATACCCTGGTGTGGCTGGTGGTGATCCTGGCGGCCAGTCCGCTGCTGATCGCGCTGCAGACCATGTACAAGCACCAGACCCTGGCAGGCAATTTCCCCATGCTGCTGCGCTGGAATTTCCATCGCCTCATGTTGAGCCAGAGCATGAGCTTCTACCAGAACGAGTTCGCCGGACGTGTCGCCACCAAGGTCATGCAAAGCGCGCTGGCGGTGCGTGACTTCTGCATGATCGTGGGCGACATCCTGGTCTTCATCGCCATCTACTTCGCTACCCTGATCGGTGTGGTCGGCAGCTTCGACATGTGGATGCTGGCCCCCTTCTTCATCTGGCTGGCGGCCTTCGCGGTGGCCTTGCGCTACTTCGTGCCGCGCCTGTCGGCGGTGGCCCGCAACCAGGCCGATGCGCGTTCGCTGATGACCGGACGCATCACCGATGCCTATACCAACATCGCCACCGTGAAGCTGTTCTCGCATGCCGGGCGCGAGGCCGATTACGCCCGCAGCGCCATGCGCGAATTCCTCACCACGGTCAATCGCCAGATGCGCCTGGTGTCGGGCTTCGAGGTGGTCAATCACATCCTGAACATGGTGCTCATCATCGGAGCTACCGGGGTCTCGCTGTATCTCTGGACCCAGGGCAAGGTCGGCATCGGCGCGGTGGCGGCCAGTACCGCCATGGCGCTGCGCCTGAACGGCATCGCGCACTGGGTGATGTGGGAAATGTCGTCGCTGTTCGAACACGTGGGTACCGTGCAGGATGGCATCAACACCCTGGCGCGTGCGCACGAGGTCAAGGATGCGGCCGATGCCAAACCGATCAAGGTCAGCCAGGGCGAACTGCGCTTTGAGGGCGTCAGCTTCAGCTATGGCGGCTCGGCCCCGCGCCCGGTGGTGGACAAGCTGGACCTGGTGATTCGCCCCGGCGAAAAGATCGGCCTGGTGGGCCGCTCCGGTGCCGGCAAATCGACCATCGTCAACCTGCTGCTGCGCTTCTACGATATCGAGGGCGGCCGCATCACCATCGATGGCCAGGACATCGCCCACGTCACGCAGGACAGCCTGCGCGCGCAGATCGGCATGGTCACGCAGGATACTTCCCTGCTGCATCGCTCGGTGCGGGAGAACATCACCTATGGCCGTCCCGATGCCAGCGATGCCGAAATGATCCACGCCGCTGAACGGGCCGAGGCGCATGACTTCATCGGCACCCTGGCCGATGCCAAGGGCCGCACCGGTTACGACGCCCACGTGGGCGAGCGCGGCGTGAAGCTTTCCGGTGGGCAGCGCCAGCGTATCGCCATTGCCCGCGTAATGTTGAAGGATGCGCCGATCCTGCTGCTGGACGAAGCCACCAGTGCGCTCGATTCGGAAGTGGAAGCAGCCATCCAGACCTCGCTCTACAAGCTCATGGAAGGCAAGACCGTGGTGGCCATTGCACACCGCCTCTCGACCATTGCGGCCATGGACAGGCTCATCGTGCTGGACCAGGGCCGTATCGTGGAGCAAGGCACGCACGCTGAACTGCTGGCCGCCGGTGGTTTGTATGCGCGCTTGTGGTCGCATCAGAGTGGCGGCTTCCTCGGTGAAGAGGAAGAGGAAGAGGATGCTGCCGTGATGGCGTAATGGCGCAAAGGCGTAACGCCTGATTTTTATAAATGATTTAGATCATTTCTGACTGCTGCAAAAAAAAATGGGCGCACTGTCGAGTGCGCCCATTTTTCTTTCCTGCCCGGCTTTATTGCAGATTGAATGAAGCCGTCTTCACGTCCTTGGAATCCAGTCCGATCTGCACCTGGAATTCGCCCGGCTCGGCCACGTATTCCAGCTTGGCGTTGTAGAAGGACAGTGCCTTGCGGTCGATGCTGAACTGCACCTCTTTCTCTTCACCCGGCTGCAGCATCACCTTGCGGAAATCCTTCAACTCCTTGACCGGACGCACCACTGACGCGGCCACATCGCGGATGTACAACTGCACCACCGTGGCCCCCGCGCGGCGGCCCGTATTCTTCACCGTCACGCTGGCCTGCACCTTGCCATCAGCCGTCATGGTCGGCTGCGACAGGCGCACTTCAGAGAGCTTGAACTCGGTGTAGCTCAGACCGTATCCGAACGGATACAGCGGGCCATTGGGTTCATCGAAGTACTGCGAGGTGTAGTTGCCCGGCTTGCCTTCGGTATAGGGACGGCCCACGCGCGGATGGTTGTAGTAGCTCGGGATCTGGCCAACCGAACGCGGGAAGGTGATGGGCAGCTTGCCGGAAGGATTGACGTCACCGAAGAGCAGGTCGGCAATCGCATTGCCGCCCTCGGTGCCGGTGTACCAGGTTTCCAGAATCGCCGAGGCGTTCTCGCGCGCCCAGTTCAGATCCAGCGGACGACCATTCATCAGCACCAGCACCAGCGGCTTGCCGGTGGCCTTCAGGGCCTTGAGCAGATCCAACTGGCTCTGCGGCAACGACAGCGACGTGCGGCTCGAAGATTCATGCGACATGCCGCGCGATTCGCCCACGGCCGCCACGATCACCTCCGCATTGCGCGCCGCCTTCACGGCCTCATCGATCATGGCCTTGGGGCTGCGCTTGTCCTGCACCACTTCCGGATCATCCCAGTTCAGGAAGTTGAGGTAATCGACGACGTGCTTGTCTTCGGTGATGTTGGCACCGCGTGCGTAGACCAGCTTGCCCTGCCCGCCCATCGCCGCCTGCAAACCCTGGCGCAGGGTGATGGTCTGCTTGTCCTTGCCGGCGGCGGACCAGCTGCCCAGCATGTCGATGTGCGAATCAGCCAGCGGGCCGACCAGCGCGATGCGCGCATTCTTCTTCAACGGCAGTGCGGCATTGCGGTTCTCCAGCAGCACCATGGACTGCTGCGCCACTTCGCGCGCATCGCGGCGATGCAGGCGGCTGTCGGCATAGACATCAGCCGGATCATCGGCCGCACGGCCGATGCGCACATACGGATCCTTGAACAGGCCCAGGTCGTACTTGGCCCCGAGGATGTCGCGCACGGCGTTGTCCAGCTCCTGCTGTGAGACCTTGCCCGAGCGCACCAGCTCCGGCAATTGCTTGATGTAGACCTGGTCGGCCATGCTCATGTCGGTGCCGGCCTTCATGGACAGGCGCGCGGCTTCACTGTCGTTCTGCGCCACGCCATGGTTGACCAGTTCCGTGATGGCACCGTGGTCAGATACGGTCAGTCCCTTGAAGCCCCAATCCTTGCGCAACAGGTCCTGCAGCAGCCAGGTGTTGGAGGTGGCCGGTGCGCCGTTGATGGAATTGAGCGCCACCATGACGGCCCCCGCGCCCGCATCGATGGCGGCACGATACGGCGGCAGGTAGTCGTTGTACATGCGCTGCGGGTCCATGTTGACGACGTTGTAGTCACGTCCGCCTTCGACCGCACCGTACAGCGCAAAATGCTTCACGCTGGCCATGACGCGGTTGGCGGCGATGGGCTTGGTGTCGCCCTGCGAGGCGCGCACCGAGACTTCGGCAATGCGCGAGACCAGGTAAGGATCTTCACCAAAGCCTTCAGACGTGCGGCCCCAGCGCGGATCGCGGCTGATGTCGACCATGGGTGCGAAGGTCATGTCGATGCTGTCGGCCGCGGCTTCTTCGGCGGAGATGCGCATGGCGCGTCCGACGATGTCCATGTCCCAGCTGGAGGCCAGCCCCAGGCCGATGGGGAAGGTGGTGCGGTGGCCATGGATGACGTCATAGGCGAAGAACATCGGGATCTTCAGCCGCGAGCGCATGGCCCCGTCCTGCAGCGGACGGTTCTCGGGACGGGTCACGGAATTGAAGGTGCCACCGACGCGCCCGGCGGCCAGTTCCTCGGCCAGTTTCTTGGCGGGCATTTCAGGACCGATGCTGATCAGGCGCAACTGCCCGATCTTTTCTTCCAGCGTCATCTGGCGCAGCAGGTCGTCGATGAAGGCAGTCTTGTCGCCGAGCAAGGCGGGATTGGCTTGCGCGTGGGCGGCCGGGCCGGTGAGCGCGGCGCTGCAGGCCAGCGCGCACAGGGTCATGGCCAGGGCCAGGCGGGGACGGCGCGCGGGCGCGGCTTGCCGCTCGGTAAGCTTGTGGGACACGGGTTTCCTCTCTCTTTTTTAAACTTTGGCGGCAGTCTGCCCTCTACTCTGTGACCTGCACAAGCGGGACAGCAGCCGGAGCGGCGGGAGCAATTATTGCTAGCGTTGTTTGATGCTTAGCCAGCCGGACGGTTCGCTATATTATTCTGTTTTGATGCCTGCGGGACACGCAGGCGCATGGCGGCGACGAGGGTCTCATGCCCGCGCGCCGCTTCTTCGTGGAGAAATGCATTGATCAGACATGGATTGAAATGGCCCCTGCTGCAGGGCCTGGTACTCTCGGCATCCCTGCTGGCGGCCTCGGTACAGGCACAGAGCGCGCAGGGCTTCGACCTCAACCAGGCGGTGGCACGCGCGAAGGAACTGGCCGCCAAGCCCTATCAGAAGCCGGTGAGCAATCTCTCGCCGACCTTCGCGGCGATGCAGTTCGCCGATTACATGAAGATCCAGCCCAAGAGCGAGAAGTTCGAATGGCGCGACCAGAAGACCCCCTTCAAGCTGGCCTTCTATCACCAGGGCATGCAATTCAATGCCCCCGTAGCCATCCACGAAATCATCGATGGCCGCGTGCAGGACGTGGGCTACAGCACCGACCGCTTCAACTTCGGTGACCTGGCGCTGGCCAAGGACAGCACGGCGCACCTGGGCTATGCGGGCTTCCGCGTGGTCTATCCCCTCAATCGCGATGACAAGGAAGACGAGGTCATGAGCGTGCTGGGCGCGAGCTACTTCCGCGTGATCGGCAAGGGACAGGTGTACGGACTCTCGGCACGCGGACTGGCGATCGATACCGCCATGATGAGCGGCGAAGAATTCCCGCACTTCACCGAGTTCTGGATACAGCGCCCGGCCCCGGGCGAAAAGCAGCTGACCTTCTACGCGCTGCTGGATTCGCCGCGTGCAACCGGCGCCTACAAGTTCACGCTCACGCCCGGCAAGGATGCCCTGCTCGATGTGCAGGCCCGCGTGTTCCTGCGCGCCGAGGTGGGCCGCCTGGGCATTGCGCCGCTGACCAGCATGTTCCTGTTCGGCCCGAACCAGCAATCCTCGCGCCGCAACTTCCGTCCTGCCATTCATGATTCCAACGGACTGGCGATCCACACGGGCAATGGCGAGTGGCTGTGGCGTCCGTTGAACGATCCGCAGAACGTGGAAGTGAGTTCCTTCGAGGTCAGCAATCCGCGCGGCTTTGGCCTCCTGCAGCGTGGCCGCGAATTCTCTTCCTATGAAGACCTGAAGGACCGCTACGACCTGCGTCCCTCGGCCTGGATCGAACCCAAGGGCGACTGGGGCAAAGGTGCCGTACAGCTGGTCGAAATCCCGACCGCCGACGAGACCAATGACAACATCGTGGCCTACTGGGTGCCTGCGCAACAACCCGCACGCGGCACGCCGCTGGCTTATGACTATCGCATCCACTGGACCATGGATGAACCTGCCATCCTCAACAATGAAGTGGGCTGGGTGAAGCAGACCTTCCATACCGATGGCGAACTCACGCAGGCCAACCTGATCCGCGCCTTTGACGGCACCACGGCCTTGCTGGTGGACTTCACCGGTGGGCCGCTGGGTTCCCTGCCCGCAGGGACGGCGGTACAGCCGCAGGTGAATGTTTCCAACAATGGCGAACTGATCGATGCCCAGCTGCAGCCCAATCCGGCCATCAATGGCTGGCGCCTGACGCTGCGGGTGAAGATTCGCAACGTGGCGCAGGCGGTGGAATTGCGCGCCGCGCTGACGGCCAACGGCAAGCCGCTCACCGAGACCTGGAGCTATCAGCTGCCGCCGCGTTCGGATGTGCAGCGGACTTTCTGATGTCGGCGTAAATTATTTATATCAATAAAAAAGGGGCTGTTCCGAATGGAGCAGCCCCTTTTGCTTTGGTGCAGAAAGATGATGCGATCAGCTCTCCACCGACTCCCCGCGCAGGCGTGCGATGACGCCATCGAGCGCATCGAGGTCGTTGAAGTTGATGATGAGCTGCCCCTTGTTGCGGGCACCGGTCTTGATGCTGACCTGGGTGGCCAGCAGGTCCGAGAGTTCTTCTTCCAGGCGCGCGATGTCGCGCGACTTGTCCTTGGCTTCACGCGGCTTGGCGGCCTGCTCGGCGCTGGCGCGGGTGACCAGTTTCTCGGCATCGCGCACCGACATGCGCTTGGCCACGATCTGGTTGGCCAGCTGGATCTGGGTCGCCGAATCGACGGCCAGCAGCGCACGCGCATGGCCCATGTCGATGTCGCCGGCCATGAGCATGGTCTGCACCGGCTTGGCCAGGTTCAACAGGCGCAGCAGGTTGGAGACCGCACTGCGCGAACGTCCCACGGCCAGTGCCGCCTGCTCGTGGGTGAAGGCGAAATCGGTGATGAGGCGATGGATGCCCTGGGCTTCTTCCAGGGGATTCAAATCCTCGCGCTGCATGTTTTCGATCAGGGCCATGGCGGCCGTGGTCTGGTCGTCCACGTTCTTGACCAGCACCGGCACCTCGGTCAGCCCGGCGATCTTGGCCGCGCGGAAGCGGCGTTCGCCGGCGATGATCTCGTAGGTATCTTTCCCGTTCTTCTGGCCGATGGCGCGGATCAGAATGGGCTGCAGCAAACCCTGTTCCTTGATCGAGGCCGCCAGTTCATTGAGCGCGCCTTCATCCATGCGGGTACGCGGCTGATACTTGCCAGCCTGCAGTTCAGTCACGGCCATCACCGTGGGCAGGCCCTGCGCAGCTTGCGCCTGGGCTTCTTCAGTGATGTCGGAGGAGCCGCCGAGAAGCGCGTCCAGTCCGCGTCCCAGACCCTTGGATTTTTTCGGTAGAGTTGCCATGCGATTGCCTGATGAAAACGATGCGTGATTACGGCGTTGGGAGGTGCTGCCATTGGAGCGTGAATTCAGGCGTCAATTCGCGTATGAATTCACGCCTGAATTCGCGCTGTGATCAGCGCCTGAATTACAGCGTCTTGATGCGTTCAACCATTTCCGCGCCGAAGGCGATGTAAGCCTGTGCGCCCTTGGACGAAGGATCGAAGGTCACCCCCGGCAAACCATACGAAGGCGCTTCAGCCAGTCGCACATTGCGCGGGATGACGGTCTTGAAGACCTTGTCGCCGAAGTGCTGTTCCAGCTGGTCCGAGACCTGCTGCGACAGCGTCATGCGTGGATCGAACATCACGCGCAACAGGCCGATGACTTTCAGTTCCGGGTTCAGCTTGGCGTGCACTTTCTTGATGGTGTTGACCAGGTCCGACAAGCCTTCCAGCGCGTAGTACTCGCACTGCATCGGGATGATGACGCCATGCGCCGAGCACAGCCCGTTCAGGGTCAGCATCGACAGCGCAGGCGGGCAGTCGATGAGGATGAAGTCATACTCATCGGCGACGGCGGCGAAGGCGATTTTCAGGCGCGCTTCGCGCTGTTCCAGCTCCACCATTTCCACTTCGGCACCGGCCAGTTCGCGGTTGGCGGGCAGCACGTCGAAGCCGCCGGCCTCCGAACGCTTGCGTACGGCGCGGATGTCGGACATGCCCAGCAGCACTTCATAGATCGAGCCTTCCAGCGTCGACTTGTTGATTCCCGCCCCCATGGTGGCATTGCCCTGCGGATCGAGGTCGGCCAGCAAAACGCGCTGGTTCAGTTGTGCCAGTCCAGCCGCGAGATTGACTGCGGTAGTGGTCTTGCCTACGCCACCTTTCTGGTTGGCGACACAAAATATTTTTGCCATAGTTCGTTCTTATGAGTGCGTTATTGCGTGGTCAACTTGATGCCGAAACCGATCAGGAACACGCCGGCTGCCCGTGAAGCCAGCTTGGCGATGGTGCGATTGCGGGCCATGCGGCGCGCGGCGGCATTGCCGACGATGACCAGGAAACTGCCATACAGGAGGGTGCAGCTGCTGATGACTGCGCCCATCGTGAAGAAGGTCAGCGCGCCTTGCTGCGTGGCCGGATCCAGGAACAGCGGGAAGAAGGCCATGTAGAACACGATGGCTTTCGGGTTGAACAAGGTGACCAAAAAGCCGCGCCGGAAATCTGCGGCATTGGAAAAGGGTACGACTGTACCACCGCCCTCGCCTCTTGCAAACAGGAGACGTCCGCCCAGGTAGGCCAGATAGGCCGCGCCCAGGTATTGCAGGCCGTGGAACAGCAAGGGATTGGCATGCAGCAAAGCGGCCACGCCGGCTGCGGCCAGGAACATCAGCACGATGTCGCCCAGCATGAGACCCGCCTGCGCCATGAAGCCGCCGCGCAAGCCGCCCTTGGCCGCGCAGGTGAGCACGCAGAAGGTACCGGGACCAGGCAGGAGCAGGAACACCATGGTGGCCGCAATCAGTTGCCAGATGTCGGTGATGCCGAGGGAATGAAAGATCGCCTGCATGGTGGGTCTCCTTGAATGTGAGCGGCCCGGGTTGCTGCCCGGGCCGCTCGCCTGATGTGAGGTACCGTGTTACGGCTTGCTCTTGACCACCCGCGCGGTATCGAACCCTTGCTTGGTGGCGTTGTTGAGTGCGTTCTCGTATTGCTCGTCACTGATGGTGGGCGTGCGCGAGAGGATCCACAAATATTCGCGCGAGGGGCTGCCCACGGTGGCCAGGGTGTATTGATCGTCCAGGTCCATGATCCAGTAGTCACCCCACACCATCGGGATCCAGGACAGCCAGGCCGGCGCAAAGCGCACTTCCAGCTTGCTGTTGTTGCTGCCCGGGACCACCCGCGCCACGCCCTTGGCTTCATCCATGCCATCGGCCGTCTTGCAGCGGTTGACGACATCGATCATGCCATCATCCCGCGCGGAATACTCGGCGCTGGTGCCGGAAATGCATTTTTTCTGGAAGCTGTTGGGAATCTTGGCGATTTCGTACCACTTGCCGGCGTAACGCTTCAGGTCTACCGAAGGGACCGTCTTGACCTCCTGGGCGGAGGCGGATGCCATGCCCAGGCCGCCATAGGCTGCCATCGAGACCATGGTGGCCACCAGGGCCAGTTTCAGTTTGTTCATCAGGTCGTTCTTTCCATGAAGATGAGATGCCGTTCGGCATCCAGGCCCGGTACCTGCAGGGGCTGCACTTGCTGCACCTTCCACCCCGCCGGCAACCGGTCGATTTCCTCCTGCGGCAGCACGCCCTTGAGCGCGATGTACTTGCCACCTTGTTGCAGGAGGTGGTTCGACCATGTGACGAAGTCCTTCAGTTCCGCAAACGCACGCGAAGTGATGACATCGTATTGTTGCTCGACAGGCAACTGCTCGACCCGGGCATGCAGCACCGTCACATTGCCCAGGTGCAATTGGGCCTTCACTTGATTGAGGAAGGCGGTTTTCTTCGAGACCGTATCGACCAGGGTAATCTGCATCTGCGGCTGCGCCTCGGCCGCCCAGATAGCCAGCACGATGCCCGGCAGGCCACCGCCGGCACCCACATCCAGCACACGCTGGGCACCGGCGAAGGCCGACACCGCCGAGAGCGAATCCAGCAGATGGTGCGTCACCATCTGCGCCGGATCACGCAAGGCGGTCAGGTTGTAGACCTTGTTCCACTTGGCCAGCAGGGCCTGGTATGCCATCAGCTTGTCGATCTGGGCAGCGGAGAGCGCCAGGTCCATGGCCGTGGCGCCTTCCTTCAGGGTGCGGGTCAGATTGTTCAGGTCTGCAGTGTTGCTCATCCGTGATGCCTTGGTATTGATCTGGTTCGGGACGGGTGTCCGGTATTTTTCTTCACGCCGCCTGGTTGTCAGCGCCAGTAGCCTGTTTCAGGCCACCCTTCTTCAGGTGCACCAGCAACAGCGACAGCGCCGCCGGGGTCACGCCGGAAATGCGGGAAGCCTGGCCCAGGGTTTCCGGGCGATGCTTGTTGAGCTTCTGGCGGACTTCGATGGAGAGTGCCTTGACGTCCATGTAGTCGAGGTCGGCCGGCAGCTTCAGGTTTTCATTGTGATCCTGGCGGCTGATCTCGTTGGCCTGGCGCGCGATGTAACCGGCGTACTTGACCTGGATCTCGACCTGTTCCCGCACCGGGCCCTCTTCGATGCCGGGGCCGGCCAGCGCCTGGCCTTCGGTGCCGGTCAGTCCCATGAGGCTGTCATAAGTCACGTTGGGACGGCGCAGCAGGTCCAGCAGGTTGTATTCGCGCTCGATGGCCTTGCCCAGCACGCGCTCGGCTTCCGCGGCGGCCAGGATGCGCGGGTTCACCCAGGTCGACTTCAGGCGATCCATTTCACGTGAAACGGCTTCACGCTTGCGCTCGAAGGCTTCCCATTGCGCATCGCCGACGCAGCCGAGTTCGCGGCCGATTTCGGTCAGGCGCAGGTCGGCATTGTCTTCGCGCAGCGAGAGGCGATACTCGGCGCGGCTGGTGAACATGCGGTACGGCTCCTGCACGCCCTGGGTGACCAGGTCGTCGACCAGCACGCCGAGGTAGGCTTCATCGCGGCGCGGGGTCCAGGCTTCACGGCCCTGGGTCTGCAGGGCGGCGTTGATGCCGGCCAGCATGCCTTGGGCGGCCGCTTCTTCATATCCGGTGGTGCCGTTGATCTGGCCGGCGAAGAACAGGCCCTGGACCTGGCGGGTTTCCAGCGAGGACTTCAGGCCGCGCGGATCGTAATAGTCATATTCGATGGCATAGCCGGGACGCAGGATGTGGGCGTTTTCCATGCCCTTCATCGAGCGCACCAGCTCCAGCTGCACGTCGAACGGCAGGCTGGTGGAGATGCCATTGGGGTAGAACTCGTGAGTGGTCAGGCCCTCGGGTTCCAGGTAGATCTGGTGCGAATCCTTGCTGGCGAAGCGGTGGATCTTGTCTTCAATGGAGGGGCAATAACGCGGGCCCACGCCTTCGATGACGCCGGTGTACATGGGGCTGCGATCCAGCCCGCCACGGATGATGTCGTGGGTGCGGCTGTTGGTATGGGTGATCCAGCACGGCATCTGGCGCGGGTGCATGGCGGCATTGCCCATGACGGAGAACACCGGTACCGGATCGAGATCACCCGGCTGCTCTTCCAGGATCGCCAGGTTGATGGTGCGGCCATCGATGCGCGGCGGGGTGCCGGTCTTCAGGCGGCCCTGCGGCAGCTTCAATTCCTTCAGGCGCGCCGACAGCGAGACCGCAGGCGGATCACCGGCACGGCCACCGGAATAATTGTTGAGGCCCACGTGAATCTTCCCGTCCAGGAAAGTCCCGGCGGTCAGCACCACGGCGTGGCCGGCAAAGCGGATACCGGCCTGCGTGATCGCGCCGACGACGCGGTCGCCTTCCAGCATCAGGTCATCCACGGCCTGCTGGAACAGCCACAGGTTAGGCTGATTTTCCAGGCGCGAGCGGATCGCTGCCTTGTACAGGATACGGTCAGCTTGGGCGCGGGTGGCGCGCACGGCCGGGCCCTTGGACGAATTCAGGATGCGGAACTGGATGCCCGCCTCATCGGTGGCAATCGCCATCGCCCCACCCATGGCATCGACTTCCTTGACCAGGTGGCCCTTGCCGATCCCGCCGATGGAGGGATTGCAGGACATCTGGCCCAGGGTTTCGATGTTGTGCGTCAGGAGCAGGGTTTTCTGGCCCATGCGTGCTGCGGCCAGTGCAGCTTCGGTGCCGGCGTGACCGCCGCCAACGACGATGACGTCAAATTGTGTGGGGAATAGCATGATGCGGGCCTCGCGTAGAGGTGAGAACAGAGGCGAGATTATAAGACCTTTTATCTGACGGGGTCGGAGGCAGGGTCCGTAGCTGTTGGTTTACCGCACTTCCCTGCCTGCCAAACACTATCGGCGTACCGATTCGATAGTCTTGGCTGATCAATGAAACATCGATGGGGATTGTTTCACGTGGAACAGTGCGCTGGATTTTGTGGTTGAAGCAGGAATATGAATAAAAAAACGGAGCATCGCGCTCCGTCTTTTTAGGTCAGGTGACGGACGTTTCACGTGAAACATCCGGTGAAGTTCTCTACCCTACTTGAGGAAAGCGTCGTAACCCGACTTCAGGATCAATGCGCCCACCACGACCAGGAACAGCTTGCGAACGAAGACGCTGCCGTGCTTCATCGCCAGCCGCGTGCCCACCAAGGAGCCCCCAATGTTGAACACCGCCATCAACAAACCCAATTGCCAGATGACGTGACCGCTGTACCCGAACCAGCACAAGGCCGCCAGGTTGGTCGCAATGTTGACGAACTTGGAGACGGCCGAGGCTGACAGGAAGTCATAGCTGAAAACGCGCACGAACAGGAATACCAGGAAGCTGCCCGTACCTGGACCGAACACGCCGTCATAAAAGCCCACTGCCCCACCGATCAGCGCGGCGTAGATGATTTCCCGGGTGCCGCTCAGCGTGGGCGCATGGGTGGTACCGAAGTCCTTCTTCTTCAACGTGTAGAGTGCAACGGCGATCAGGACGAAGGGCAAGGCCTTGCGAATCAGCTCGGTCGGGATATGGGTGACGACATAGGCCCCGAAGAAGGAAAAAGCAAAGGCTGCCATGGCAGCTGGCGTCACGGTGCTCCACCGCACCGCGACCTTGCGCGCGAAGTTGATGGCAGCTGCACTCGTGCCCATCACGCCGGCCACCTTGTTCGTTCCCAGCAAAGTCGCCGGAGCAGTATTGGGAAAGACTGAGAACAGGGTCGGCACCAACACCAGTCCGCCGCCGCCCACCACGGCATCGATCAAGCCGGCAACGAAGGCCGCGCCACACAACACTACATAATCCAGCATCACTTGCCCTCCCCGGTCGACGTGAAGAAATGAACTGCCAGATCGGCAAAGGATGAAACAGGGCTGAACATGGGATGAGGGCGATGGATAAACGGTGAAATGAAGAATGGATCAGGCGGGCCACATTCTACCGCCCTGCCCCGGCTGGCATCAGCCACAGAGATGACGCTTCGCGCACTGTTGCGGAACACATCCCTGCTGTTCTGGCTGGCCCGTCATGAAGACAAAAAATTACCGCCGGGAAATCACCCTCAGGTGACTTGCCGGCGGCAGATGAAGTTTTAAGCTTCAGCGGATAACTAGTGCGATCCCTTGGCCTGCCCCTTCCCGGCCAAAGCCAGGATCTCGCCCACGATGCCTTTGCGGAATGCCAGCACGCAGACGATGAAGATGAAGCCGGTCACAATCGTCACCGAATCTCCCAGGGTATTGAACCAGTCGATGCTGGTGACATTGGCCAGCCAGGCACCGATATCCCCCAGCTTGTTCTCCAGCATGATGATGATGATCGCGCCGACGATGGGACCGACAATGGTACCCAGGCCACCGACCAGGGTCATCAAGACCACCAGGCCGGACATGCTCCAGTGCACGTCGGTCAGTGTCTCGAAGCCCAGCACCAGCGTCTTGGTGGCACCCGCCAGACCCGACAAGCCCGCCGACAGCACGAAGGCCAGCAGCTTGTAGCGCGCCACGTCATAGCCCAGCGAGATGGCACGCGGCTCGTTCTCCTTGATGGCCTTGAGCACCTGGCCAAACGGGGAATGGATGGTCCGCACGATCAGCGCAAAGCCTGCCACCGCTATCGCCAGCACGACGTAGTACAGGGTCATGTCGCTGCTCAGGTCGATCATGCCCAGCAGCTTGCCGCGCGGCACGCCCTGCAAGCCATCCTCGCCACCGGTGAACGGTGCCTGCAAGGCCACGAAGAACAGCATCTGCGCCAGCGCCAGCGTGATCATGGTGAAGTAGATACCCTGGCGGCGAATCGCCAACAGTCCCATCACCAGGCCGATCAAGGCACCGGTCAAGGTCCCGATGATCAGGCCCAGCTCGGTCGGCAAACCCCACACCTTCAGCGACTGGCCGCACAGGTAGCCGGCCCAGCCGAGGAAAGCCGCATGGCCGAAGGACAACAGGCCGGTGTAGCCGATCAGCAGGTTGAAGGCGCAGGCGAACAGTGCGAAGCACAGCATCTTCATCAGGAACACCGGGTAGATGCCGAACGGTGCCGCCAACAACAATATTAGTAAAACAGCAATTCCGATTTTCTTGTTCATGCCGGTCTCCGATTATTTCTCTTTGCCGAACAGGCCGGCCGGACGGACCATCAGGACGATGGCCATGACGATGAAGACCACGGTGGCCGACAGCTCCGGGTAGAACACCCGGGTCAGGCCTTCGATCAGGCCCAGCACCAGACCGGTGATGATCGAACCGAGGATGGAGCCCATGCCGCCGATGACCACCACCGCGAAGACGGTAATGATCAGGTTGGAACCCATCAGCGGCGACACCTGGATCACGGGCGCAGCCAGCACGCCAGCGAAGGCCGCCAGCGCTACGCCGAAGCCGTAGGTCAGGGTCACCATCAGGGGCACGTTGATGCCGAAGGCTTCCACCAGCTTGGGGTTCTCGGTGCCGGCGCGCAGGTAGGCGCCCAGGCGCGTCTTCTCGATCACGAACCAGGTGGCGAAGCAGATCACCAGCGAGGCCACCACGACCCAGGCGCGATAGTTGGGCAGCACCATGAAGCCGAGGTTGGTCGCGCCCTGCAGCAGGTCAGGCACCGAATACGGCTGGCCCGAGACGCCATAGATGGAGCGGAAGATGCCCTCGATCATGAGCGTGATGCCGAAAGTCAGCAGCAGCCCGTAGAGGTGGTCCAGCTTGTAGAGCCAGCGCAGCATCGTCTTCTCGATCACGATGCCGAACAGGCCTACCAGGATCGGTGCCACGATGAGCATGACCCAGTAATTGAGACCGAGATAGGTCAGGCCCATCCAGGCCAGGAAAGCGCCCAGCATGTAGAGCGTGCCGTGCGCGAAGTTGATCACGTTGAGCAAGCCGAAGATCACCGCCAGGCCCAGCGAGAGCATGGCGTAGAAGGAGCCGTTGACCAGGCCCAGCAGCAGCTGGCTCAACAAGGCTTGCAGGGGTATGCCGAATAGTTCCATAAAAACCCGTTCATCCAGATGGGTGAAGAACGCCACCGCTTACAGCAAAAATCTGCCATCCCCGCGTGAACAGAAATGACAGATTTTGCTGGCTGTGCGATGGCCTTACTGCTTGATGCGTGCAGCTCGATGCGAAAGGATTACTTCCAGGCCGCGCACTTGGATTCGGCCTTGGTGGTCCACGCCTGCTCTGCCGGAATGGTCTGCACCAGCTTGTAGTAGTCCCACGGGTACTTCGAATCCGCCTGGGCCTTCACCTGGTACAGGTACATGTCGTGCACCACGCGGCCGTCGGCGCGCAGGTAGCCGTTCTTCTGGTACATGTCGTTGAACTTGGCCTTGCGCAGCGCAGCCATGACCTTGTCGGAATCATCGGTACCGATTTCCTTGACGATCTTCAGGTACTGCAGCGCGGCCGAGTAATCGCCGGCCTGCAGGGAAGACGGCATTTTCTTGCGCACGGCGAAGTAGCGCTTGGCGAAGGCACGGGTTTCCTCGTTGGCATCCCAGTACCAGCTGTCGGTCAGGTACAGGCCTTCGGTGTTCTTCAGGGTCAGCGAGTGCACGTCGTTGATGAACACCAGCAGACCCGCCAGCTTGGCCGTCTTGGTGATGCCAAACTCGTTGGCGGCCTTCACCGAATTGATGAAGTCGCCACCCGCGTTGGCCAAGCCGATGATCTGGGCCTTGGAGCTCTGTGCCTGCAGCAGGAAGGAGGAGAAGTCGGAAGCGCCCAGCGGGTGCTTGACCGCGCCCACCACGGTGCCGCCGGAGGCCTTCACGACGTTGGCGGTATCGGATTCCAGCGAGTGGCCGAAGGCATAGTCAGCGGTCAGGAAGAACCAGCTCTTGCCGCCCTGCTTCACCACCGCCGAACCGGTGCCCTTGGCCAAGGCCACGGTGTCGTAGGCGTAGTGCACGGTGTAGGGCGAGCACTCTTCATTGGTCAGGCGGGCCGTGCCGGCGCCGACCGAGAAATACACCTTCTTCTTTTCGGCTGCGACCTTGGCGCTGGCCAGGGCGGTGCCGGAGTTGGTGCCACCGATCAGCACATCCACGCCCTGCTGGTCGAACCATTCACGGGCCTTGCTGGCGGCCACGTCGGCCTTGTTCTGGTGGTCGGCCACGACCAGTTCGATCTTCTTGCCGTTGATGGAACCGCCCATGTCGGCGATGGCCATCTTGATGGCTTCCGCGCCACCCTGGCCGTCGATGTCCGAATACACGCCCGAGATATCGGTAATGAAACCGATCTTGATCACATCCCCCGAGATCTGTGCCGAAGCCGGCGCGGTCGCGAATGCCGCAGCTGCTGCGGTAACGGCCAGTGCCATTGCCTTGAGTTTCATTTTCATCTCCTCTGTTATGAAGCCCGCTTGATGATTTCGATGCGAGACAACTTGGTGGAACGGGGAGAGGATCGCTCACCCCGCGGACGTACTTGTTGGCAGTACTTCTTAGTCGTGAAGCTGGTGATACCGGAAAAATCTGGAGGCCGCCCTCGGCAGTGCAGTGCAATGCCGAGGCGCGATGCTTAAACGCCGAGCAGTTCGTTCAGGGTCTGCATCTTCGCTTCCAGCTGGGAGGAAGCGAAGGATTCGACGATCTGGCCGTGTTCCATCACATAGAAGCGATCTGCCAGCGGCGCGGCGAAGCGGAAGTTCTGCTCGACCATGACGATGGTGTAGCCCTTGGCCTTGAGCGTGGTGATCATGCGGGCCAGGGCCTGCACGATGACCGGCGCCAGGCCTTCGGAGATCTCGTCGAGCAGCAGCAGGCGGGCACCGGTGCGCAGGATGCGGGCCACCGCCAGCATCTGCTGTTCGCCACCGGACAGGCGCGTGCCCTGGCTGTTGCGACGTTCCTTCAGGTTGGGGAACATCTCGTAGATCTCGTCGATGGACATGCCCTTGTCGGTCTTGGAGACGAAGGGCGGCAGCATCAGGTTTTCTTCGGCCGAGAGCGAGGAGAAGATGCCCCGCTCTTCCGGGCAGTACCCCACGCCGTAGTGGGCGATCTTGTGGGTGGCCAGGTTGATGGTTTCCTGGCCGTTGATCTTGATCGAGCCCTTGCGGGTACCGACCAGGCCCATGATGGAACGCAGCGTGGTGGTGCGGCCGGCGCCATTGCGGCCCAGCAGCGTCACCACTTCGCCCTGGTGGACGTTGAGGTTGACGTTGTGCAGGATGTGCGATTCGCCGTACCAGGATTGCAGATCACTGATCTGCAGCACCAGCGGCGCGGAAGAAGAGGACGTCGTCATGGCAGCAGCATTCATGGTGGCGGTACTCATCAGTGAGCCCCTTGCAGTTCGGCCGAGGTGCTGCCCATGTAGGCTTCCATCACCTGCGGATTGCGCGAGACTTCTTCATAGCTGCCTTCGGCCAGCAGCGCGCCGCGTTGCAGCACGCTGATGCGGTCGCAGATGCCGGAGATCACGCTCATGTTGTGCTCCACCATCAGGATGGTGCGGCCGGCCGAGACCTTCTTGATCAGGGCGGTGACACGGTCCACGTCTTCGTGGCCCATGCCCTGGGTCGGTTCGTCCAGCAGCATCAGTTCCGGCTCCATGGCCAGGGTGGTGGCGATCTCCAGGGCGCGCTTGCGGCCGTACGGGAGGTCCACCGTGGTGGTGCGGGCAAAACTGGTCAGGTCCACTTCTTCCAGCAGCTGCATGGCGCGCTCGTCGAGCTGCTTCAGGCTCTCGCCGTTCTTCCAGAAATGGAAGGACGTACCGAGCTTGCGCTGCAGGCCGATGCGCACGTTTTCCAGCACGCTCATGTGCGGGAAGACAGCAGAAATCTGGAAGGAACGAATGATGCCCTGGCGCGCGATCTGCGCAGGCGCATCCATGGTGATGTCTTTGCCGTTGAACAGGATCTGGCCCGAGGTCGGGACCAGGAACTTGGTCAAGAGGTTGAAGCAAGTCGTCTTGCCGGCACCGTTGGGGCCGATCAAGGCATGAATGTGACCGCGCTCAATTTGCAGGTTGACCGCGCTTACTGCCGTGAAACCCTTGAATTCCTTCGTCAGGTTTCGTGTCTCCAGAATGACGTCTGTCATGGTCTCTTCTTTCCCTTTGATGCCCGCGCCGGTGGATCCGGTCGTCAAGGCCTGCCTGCTGCAGAACACTGAATCTTTTGGATTCAGGAACCGCTTTGTTTACCTGGCGAATCGAGAAGCTAGTTTTAATATTTGGCGCATAGTAGCCGGTTCGTACCATTCATACAATACGTATAAGTACCGTATGGTCCAGCGCCTGAGAATTGCCGTCTTATGCCCGGGAAAGCAGGCTGGACGCGACTTTCTCGGCGATCATGACAGTCGGGGAATTGGTGTTGCCGGAGGTGATGGAGGGCATCACGGAGGCGTCGGCCACGCTCAATCCTGATACGCCGCGCACCCGGCATTGGGCATCGACCACGGCCATGGCATCATCGTCGCGGCCCATGCGGCAGGTGCCGACCGGATGGAAGATGGTGGTACCCACTTCACCGGCGGCGCGATACAAATCGGCTTCACTTTCATACTGCGTGCCGGGCTTGTATTCCTCCGGGCGATAACGTGAGAGCGCGGGCGAGGCCGCGATGCGGCGAGTCAGGCGCAGGGCGTTGGCGGCGACCTTGAGGTCTTCTTCGGTAGAGAGATAGTTGGTGGTGATACGCGGGGCCAGTGCGTGATCGGTCGAGCCCAGGCGTACATGGCCGCGCGAGGTCGGACGCAGGTTGCACACGCTGGCGGTGAAGGCCGGGAAGGCGTGAAGAGGATCGCCGAATTTTTCCAGCGACAGCGGTTGCACGTGATACTGCAGGTTGGCGCTGGCCTGCTGCGCATCGGATCTGGCAAAGGCGCCCAGCTGCGAGGGCGCCATCGACATCGGGCCGCTTTGCAGGAGCAGGTATTCCAGTCCGATCTTCATCTTGCCGACCAGAGTGGACGCCATGGCGTTGAGGGTCCTGGCACCATCGACCTTGAAGACCATGCGCATCTGCAGGTGATCCTGCAGGTTCTCGCCCACGCCTGGCAGCGCATGCACCACCGGGATCTGGTGCTGCTGCAACAGGACCGGATCGGCGATGCCCGACATCTGCAGGATGTGCGGCGAACCGATGGCACCGGCACAGAGGATGGTCTCCTTCGCTTCAGCAAACCAGGCACTGCCACCGCCGGTGAATTCGACACCGGTGCACACCGGCCCCTGCTCGCCCTGCTCCATGCGCAAGCGGCTCACGTGGGAGCCGGTCATGATGGTGAGGTTGCCATCCTTCATGGCAGGCCGCAGGAAGGCCTTGGAAGCGTTCCAGCGCACGCCGCGCTTCTGGTTGACGTCGAAGTAGCCAGAGCCCTCGTTATCGCCGCAGTTGAAGTCCTCGACCTTGGGGATGCCATTCTCGGCGGCCGCATCGCGGAAGGCATCGAGGATGTCCCAGCGCAGGCGCTGCTTCTCCACGCGCCATTCACCGCCGGCACCGTGGAACTGGCTGGCACCGAGGTGATAGTCCTCGCTTTTCTTGAACAGCGGAAGGACGTTCTGCCAGCGCCAGCTGTCGTCACCCGTGACTTCTGCCCAGTGATCGTAATCACGCGCCTGGCCACGCATGTAGATCATGCCGTTGATGGAAGAGCAGCCGCCCAGCACCTTGCCGCGCGGGTAGATCAGGCTGCGGCCGTTGAGGCCCGGATCGGCCTCGGTGCGGAACATCCAGTCAGTGCGTGGATTGTTGATGCAGTAGAGATAGCCGACCGGGATGTGAATCCAGATGTAGTCGTCCTTGGCCCCCGCTTCCAGCAGCAGCACCTTCTTGCCCGTCTGGCGCGAAAGCCGGTTGGCCATGACGCAGCCGGCGGTGCCGGCGCCAATGATGATGTAGTCGTATTGCCCTGCCGATTGCATGGTGTCTCCGCTGGCTTGTTATTGTGATCTTGTCGTCTGCCGCCGCCCCCTGCCACGGCAAGAGGCGGCCGGCGCCCTGCTTACTTCGCCACCGGCATGGTGAACTCCGCCCCCTTGCCGATGGTGGCCGACCAGCGCTGCATGATGGACTTGTAGCGCGTATAGAAGCGGATGCCCTCTTCGCCATAGGCATGGGTATCGCCGAAGAGCGAACGCTTCCAGCCACCGAAGGAATGCCAGGCCATCGGCACCGGGATGGGCACGTTGATGCCCACCATGCCGACCTGGATGCGGCGCGAGAATTCATGCGCGGTATTGCCGTCGGCCGTAAAGAGCGAGACGCCATTGCCGTACTCATGCGCGTTGATCAGCTGCACGGCCGACGCGAAGTCCGGCACGCGCACCACGCACAGCACCGGACCGAAGATTTCTTCCTGGTAGATCTTCATCTCGGTCGTGACATTGTCGAAGAGCGTGCCGCCGATGAAGAATCCTTCCTCATGGCCCGGCACCTTCAGGCCGCGGCCATCGACCAGCAGCTTGGCACCGGCATCCACGCCGCTCTGGATGTAGCCCTCCACCTTGGCCTTGTGGGCGGCGGTGACCAGCGGGCCCATCTCGGCGTCGTCTTCCATGCCGTTCTTGACCTTGAGCGCCTTCACGCGCGGGATCAGTGCCTCCACCAGCTTGTCGGCCACGCTGCCCACGGCCACCGCCACCGAGATCGCCATGCAGCGCTCGCCGGCCGAGCCATAGGCCGCACCGATCAGGGCATCGACGGCCTGCTCCAGGTTGGCGTCGGGCATGACCACCAGGTGGTTCTTGGCACCGCCCAGGGCCTGGGCGCGCAGCGGGAAGGTGCCGGCGCGCTCGGTGGCCTTGCGGTAGATGTATTCGGCAATCGGGGTGGAACCGACGAAGGACACTGCCTGCACCTCCGGATGCTCCAGCAGCGCATCCACGGCCACCTTGTCGCCCTGGACCACGTTGAAGACGCCATCAGGCAGGCCTGCGCGCTTGAACAGTTCAGCCAGCATCAGCGAAGGGGAAGGATCGCGCTCGGAGGGCTTCAGCACGAAGCTGTTGCCGGTCGCAATGGCGATCGGCGCCATCCACAGCGGCACCATCACAGGGAAGTTGAACGGCGTGATACCGGCCGTCACGCCCAGCGGCTGGCGCAGGTTCCAGTTGTCGATGCCGCCGCCGATGTTGTCGGTGAACTGGGTCTTGAGCAATTGCGGGATGCCGGTGGCGAATTCGACGATCTCCAGGCCACGCGTGACCTCCCCTTTCGCATCCGAAAACACCTTGCCGTGCTCCAGGGTGATGGCCTTGGCCAGCGCATCGTGGTTCTGCTCGATCAGCTCCTTGAACTTGAACAGCACCCGCGCCCGCTTCAACGGTGCCGTCTCGGCCCAGGCCGGCGCAGCCGCACTGGCGGCGGCCACGGCCGCATTGACTTCCTGCACCGAGGCCAGCGACACCTTGGCGGTAGCAGCACCGGTGGCCGGATTGAAGACATCCTGGCTGCGGCCGCTCTCGGAGCGGGAAATCTGGCCATTGATGAAGTGATCGATGTGCGGGAGGCTCATAAGGTTTCCTTTGGTGTTTTCAATGAAGGTGGAAGGCGCTGTCTCCTGCTCCCTCCTGCAATCTGGCCAGTCCGTCACCCCGACGGACCCATGGCATGGATGAGCAAGAATAGTCGCCCACCCGCCGGACATCCAATGAGGAATTATCAAGAGCAATATAAAGATTGCTTATAATCTGGACTTTCTTGTACACACGCTACCCACAAGATCCTCACAGCCTGGTCACAGGGATATCCACGGGTTTATCCACATCCAGGATCGTGAAGAAGAAGGATCAATTGCGGGAGAAGACGATGGATCTGACCCAGTTACGCGCATTTATCGCAGTCGCCCATGAGGGCAACCTGACCCGGGCCGCTGAAAAACTGCATCTCACCCAACCCGCAGTGAGCTTGCAGATCAAGGCCTTGCAGGAAAGTCTTGGCATCGGATTGTTCAATCGGAGTGCATCCGGCATGGTCCTCACCGCCGAGGGCAACACTTTGTTGCCGCTGGCCGAGCGCGTCCTGTCCGATGTCCAGGCTTTACGGCGGCACGCGACCGACTTGCGATCGAGTGAAAATATCGTGTCCGGGACATTGGCCATCGGCACGATCCTGGATCCGGAGTTCATCCGGCTCGGCGCTTTCCTGAAGCTGCTGGTCGAGCGCCATCCGCAATTGTCGACTCAGCTGGCGCATCACATGTCGGGATCGGTCCTCAATGAAGTCCGGGCTGGCCATCTGGACGTGGGATTCTTCCTGGGCGACCCCGGCAAAGGTTTTCATGCGATGACGCTGACCTCGTTCAGCTACAACGTCATCGCGCCCGCGGGTTGGAAGAACCGCGTCTCGGGCAAGGGATGGAAGGAACTGGCGCGGCTGCCGTGGATCTGGACGCCGCCAGAATCCGCGCATCATCGTTTATTAAGCAAGATCTTCGCTCAACATCAGATAAAACCGCAGACTGTAGCCTTGGTTGACCAGGAGTCATCGATGCTGGACCTGGTGAAATCGGGGGTGGGATTGTCCTTGGCGCGTGAATCGATCGCGCTCAACCAGGCTCATGCGCATGGCTTGGTCATTGCAGATGCGGTCGAACTGTCGACTGAACTCAGCTTCATTGCATTAGAAAAAAGACAACATGAAGCAGCGATCAAGGCGGTTTTCCAACTGCTGCAACAAGTCTGGCAGAACTGAGCGCTCCAAGAAAGTTGCCACATTGACATCTCAATGGGTTGCATTACAGCAATATCTTTCAGAAATCTCCTTCTTCCTGCCGAACCTAAAGGACTTTTCATCCGTATCAGGAGCTTGCCAAGGCCTTTTGGTGCGGTTTTTGGGGTTGAAAGCCAATTTTTTGGAAAGATGTCCACTGCGCACGCGCTTTCGGTTCTTTAATTCAGATGTGGATATATATAAGTAGTAGTAGTAGTTAACGTCGCCAAAAACTGTGGATAACTCGGTTTACACTAAAAAAATCAAGACTTTAGCTTTCTGATAAACGCTTGGTAAGCTTCTGCATTATCGAGGCACAGATTCTGGACAAAAATTCGGCCGTGGATAAATCGGCGAGATATACCCAAAACGCCCAGCGGATATGCAGAGACTTATCCACAGGCAGCCTCCAAACCCCGCAAAATTACGGCATGGACTCCAAAAAACCTTTCCTGATCGCAATTCATCCTTCGGGTTTGCAATTTGAACAAGTCGCCGGACTCTCGGTGTTGCAATCAGGCTTGCGCGCCGGCATCCGGCTGCCAAATTCCTGCCGGAATGGCACTTGCCGGACTTGCATGTGCAAATTGTTCACAGGCGAGATCGCTTATCAGATCGAATGGCCCGGCCTGACGCGAGAAGAAAAGGCCGAAGGCTGGATCCTGCCTTGCGTGGCCGAGGCCCGAAGTGACCTGGTGCTCGACGTTCCAGCCGCCGTCGACCTGAAGGCTTGATGTTTTATCCACAGCAGTCCCCGGAACCGGTCGATTTTTAGCCGACAAACTCCGATTACCTCTCCCTGTGGATAAAAAAAGCCGCCCAAGGCGGCGCGGAGGCCGCTGGCAGGATTTCTTTTCCACAGCGCTCTGCACCCTGCGTTCTCTCTGACGGCGTCGCCCAGGACGCCATTCAATGCCGTTGCCGACGATCAGCTGTAAAAACACCCGCACAGCAAGCTTTTCCTGGTCGACAAGCGCTTTAATCCACGAACACTTTTGTTTTGCCCACAGCCGGTAGCGGTCCTGATGGCCTGCAAACCAAGCCGCGTCGCGTGCGAAAGCTCGCGCGCTTAGGCTTTAAATCTAAGCTGTTTATAAAATTAGTAGTGATGGTTAACGTCCGGCTGAAATTGTGGATAACCTTGATTACGCGTGAAAAATCAGCTGTTTACGAAAAGGACAAGGCCTTGGGCAAGGTCTGTATGAAGTCATAACCGATCTTGGATAAAAATCCGCCTTTGGATAACTTTTTGACTTTTCCCCAAACGATGAAAAAGTTATTCAGAACTTTATCCACAGGCTGAGCGGAAATTGATGGATTCGCGGCGAGAAGGCAGGGAATTTCGGGATGTCACCGATTTCAGGCAATTCGACCCCGATTTAAGTCCTTGGCATGGGGGAAACAGGGGGGAGGAAGGGGGATTTCGGGAAATTTGCCCACAGGTGAAAAAAGCCGACAGCAGCCAAGGTGCATCGCGACTCATCCGAAATCACACAAAAAGCCAGCGGGCCAGGAAAGTTATCCCCTGGCCCGCCGGCTTTTTTCATGGTGTTTTGAGGCTGCCTATTTTTTAGGCGTCGACTTCAACGGCAGGGATTTTCCCGGTGGCGGGGCCTGCGGCGCCTTCTTCACTTCCTCCAGCAGTTGGCCACATTCGGCCTTCTGATCACCATCGATATTGATGAGGGGCAGGATGGCCGTTACCGGTGCCAGCAGGCCGAGCGCCACCGCACCGCCAGCGCGCAGTGCCAGCACACCCTTGTTCACGCCGACATCCGGATTCTTGAAGCTGCCCTTCACGTACAGCGGCGAGCGCAGCGAGATGATGCGCAAGCCCTTGCTGCGCGGATGCACGTTCAGGTCCAGCTGTTCGTGCTTCATGTCGATGCTGCCATCAACCACGATCAGAGCGTCTTCAGTGTCCAGCAGGAGGGTCTTCACGTTCATCACGCCATCGCGCACCGGCAAGTCGCCGGCCAGGCAATTGAGCTTGACCTCCTTGTCGCCAAACAGCTTGCTGATGACCACGTTGCCCACGTTCAGGCCCGCCGCTTCCAGCAGGAATTTGCTGATCGCACCCTGGTTGACCAAAGTCTTCACTTCGCCATTGGCCGAGCCCAGCATGGCGGCGACCGAATTGCCCGTCGCGCTGAGCTTCGCATCGCCGTTGATCTCGCCAAAGCTGGTGCGCGAGGCATCGAGCTGGGGATAGAGTTTCTGGATCTTCAGCTTGCGTGCAGAAAGCTTCATCTCGGACTTCATGCGTGCCGCCTGCCCATCCAGCCGGATGGTGGAGGTCAGGTTACCGCCGGCCACGCCGAAATTGAGGGGATCGAGCGTCAGCACCTTGTCCTTGAGGATCAGATGCGCCTGCAGGTCGCTGATGGGCAGTCCCTGCTGGCGCGTGATGCTTTTGCCGGTGAAGCGCACGTCCGCATCCAGTGCGCCCCAGGCATCGGTACTGAAGGTCTTGACCGGCAACACCTTGTCGCCGGGCTGGCGCTCCTCGGCACCGCGCTGGGCTTTCTCCGCATTGGAGTCGGCACCGATCAGCGGCGCCAGATCATCAAAGCGCAGCACGTTGGAGGTCAGCGCCCCGGTCAGTTGCGGGCGTGCGCCCCCGGTCAGGTAGTCCAGGCTGCCGTTGAGATCGCTGTCGCCGACCTTGCCGCTGAAGTCCTGGTAATGCCACTCGCTGCGATCCGGGGAGATCTTGCCGATCAAGCGGCCCTCGGTGGCGAAGGGCGGCGTTTCCGGCAGCAGCACGCCGGTCAGGGGATACAGATTGCCCATGCTGGCCCCGGCAATCGACAACCGCAGGTCCAGCGCGGCCAGTTCGGCCGGCTTGGTCAGGGTGCCGCGCACGCCGATGGCGGTCTTGCCGACCTTCACCTGGGCTTGCAGCGGATACGGTTGCTGCTGGTCCTGCAATGACAGCACGCCGCCGGCCTTGCCTTCACCCGCAACCGGCGCGCCGTTGAAACTGCCGGTCAGCTTCCAGCCCAAGCCATAGACCTTTTCCTTGTCGGGATCGAGGGTGTCGATGTCGGCATTGATGTTGATCTTTTGCACAGCGTCGTTGAGGGCCAGCTTGCCCTGGCGCAGGCTGATGCGGCCCAGTTGCAGCTGCCAGGCCGATGGAGTGCTGCTATCGGTCTTGAAAGTCCAGTTGTTCACAGCCTCGCGGTTGCGCAGCAGAGAAACTGAAGGATCCTGCACTTCCAGCGACGGCAGGGAAATCTTGTGCACAAGCAGCGGCAAGGGATTGAGCGTGAAAGTGACTTGTCGCACTGTCGCCATCTGGCCTGAGGACGCGAACGCTGCCGGATTGCCCAGGCGCAGATTCTCCGCCTGCAAGCGCGGCCACGGCACCCAGCGCGCCCAGAAGCCGGCCGGCGGCGTGGTCGGCTCAGGCCGTTGCCAGTGCAGGGAGAGATTGCCGTCGATGGAGAATTCGCGCCCGGTGGCGGCCGAGACGCGGGTATTGATCCAGGGCTTGGCCCGGTTCCAGTCGAAGGTAAGAATGAAAATGACCGCGGCGGCGATCACGAGGACGAGGCTGGCAAGCAGCCAAAGGAGGATTCTGGTCAGGCGCGGCATCGGGTCGGCTTCCCTGGTTGGGGTTATCAACAGGCACCGATGCGCGCGGACGGGGGCTTTCCGGGCGCCTGTCTCCTGGACGCCTGTGGATGAGTCAGATCGGAAAAGCCGGGTATCGCACGCGCTGCATCAGCGCTTCATGTTGATACGACCGAATTCATCATGGGTTGTTGCAGACAAGTGCGCACGCAGCCACTTGTGGGCGGGATTGCGGGCGTCCCGTTCATGCCAGAGCATGTCGACATGCTCTTCCGGGGTCTGGAAGGGCAATTCCTTCACCACCAGCGCCTCGGCCATGCCGGTAGCCGCCACCAGGTGGCGCGGCAGCACGGTGATGAGCTCGGAGCTGGCCACGATGCGCCCGGCCGTGAAGAACTGGTTCACCGTCAACAGGATCTTGCGCTCGCGGTTCATGCCCGCCAGCACGTCATCGATGACGGCATGGGGTTTGCCGGACAGGCTCACCAGCAGGTGATCAGCGCTGCAGTAGCTATCCAGCGTCAGCGGCTGGCCGGCCAGCGGATGGTTCTTGTGCATCACGCAGACGTACTGCCCGGTGTAGAGCCGCGCATGGCTGATCTGGCTCTTGGCCATGCCCTGGCCATCGGCCAGCTGCGCGGTCACGCCGGGGAAGAAGCCGACGGCCAGGTCGATGTCCCCGCGCAGCAGCATGGCGCGCGGGTCGCGGGTGGTCAGCGGCATCATGCGGATCTTGATGCGCGGAGCGTCGCGCATGATGGTGCGCACCAGCGAAGGCAGCCACAGCGCGGCCGTGGCATCCACCATGGCCATGCGGAAGGTGTTCTGGGCACGCGAGATGTCGAAGCTTTCCGGCGCAATCACCGCTTCCAGCTCGGACAGCGCCCGCCGCACGGTCGGCCACAGTTCTTCGGCGCGCGGCGTGGGCTTGACGCCGTGGGCGGTGCGGATCACCAGGTCATCGTTGAGGGTGTCGCGCAGGCGGCGTAGCGCATTGGAGACAGCCGGCTGCGTCATGGCCAGCAAATTGGCGGCGCGCGTGAGGTTCTGCTCGGTCATGACGGCGTCGAATACGCGCAACAGGTTCAGGTCCAGGGTGAGAAAGCTCATAGGGCGGGCCTTTGCGGCGGTAAGGAGAGGCAGTATGGACGCCGGTGATCGCCGGCAGAAAGATTATTCACAGATTATATAACTGATATCCGAAACGGAAAGTGGGCAAACAAATGTGAGTTCACTACACTGCAATGCAACATAACACACAACGTCAAGGATCGAATCATGGCAACCATCGCACAAAGCACCAACAGCACCTTCAAGAGCAAGTTCGCCGCCGTCATGCGCAACATCTTCATCCACTTCGTCAAGGCCCACGAGCTGCAAGCCGTTGCTCTGGTCGCCGCCGAACAGGATCGCGCTACCGGTGCCCGCCAGCTGAACCGCATGGCCGACAAGTTCGAAGCCACCCAGCCGAACCTGGCTGCTGAACTGCGCTTCATCGCTTCGCGCGGCTAATCGAAGGTTTCTGCTTCACCAGATTCAAGTTTTACCGGTCGCGCATGACTTCTGCGTGACCTTGGCATCAGCCCCGAGGCCGATGCCGGTAGTGAAGGATTTCGGTAGTTCCCGGCGCGTACGGCGCTTATGTTGACGCTGATTCGATCAACGCGTCAGGACACCGATCCGTTGTCTCCTCCTCCCTCTTTAGGAAGGATTAACCCCGCAGGCTCAGCCTGTGGGGTTTTTTTTCGTGGGTCGGCTACGAGCCGCGTCCGGCGGGCTTCCTGCCTTTGCAGGCTTCATTTCCGGATGGCCGGATGTGAGCGTTTTGCCCGATTTCCCCATGCCAGATATTCAGCGCCCTCGGGCTTGGCGTCAAACGGCGTTGTAAATCCGCATCGGTTCCGTCAAGAAAGTTGTGTTGGAGCGACTGCATCGGCGGCCCCTGACCGGCTTGTCTCCCGGTTGACGCGGGTTCCAGGGCGATATGAAGCGTTGGGGGCGCTGGAACCACTTTATTCACAAACGCTATAACTGATATGAGAACTCTAAAGTAGTCATACAGGGGCCGAACCATCATACTGCGACGCAACAACAGTGAACTTGAACGCCGCGCAGTCGTGTCGCGGCCTGATTATCAGAGGTAGAAATATCATGTCCTTCCTGAACCTGGCCTTTCCCGCAGAAGCAGCCCTGCCCTTCGCGCAGTCCTTCTTTGGTTTGATCGCGGCTTATGTCCGTCCGGCGCTGGGTCTGGGTGCACTGGTGACCCTGGTGATGGTGTTCAAGCCGCTGATCCTGGGGCTGGCGCAAGCCGCCGTGCTGCTGGTCAAGCCGCGCAAGTCGCTGGAGCAACGCATCCTGGCGCACAAGTTCAGCGGCAAGATGATGCTGAACCGCATGGCCAATGAATACAGCCTGTCCCAACCGAGTTTTGCCGCCGAACTGCGCAACATGGCCGCGCGTGACTGATCCAGTCCCCGCCTGACCGTAGTTCGAGGCCCACCGGCTTCTGGTCGTGTAGTAGAAGTTTTGTAGGTCGTACTGTGTCTCCTCCTCCCTCTTTAGGAAGGATTAGCCCCGCCAGCGCAAGCTCGCGGGGCTTTTTTTTGTCCACAGCCCGCGTCATGGCCGTCAGCAATCGTGATAACTTGTCCACCTGACTATCTTCACAGCCTTACCGCAAGACATCATGTGCCAGCTTCTCGGGATGAACTGCAACACCCCCACCGATATCGTCTTCAGCTTCACAGGCTTTGCCACCCGTGGCGGGCTGACCGATCATCACCGCGATGGCTGGGGGATCGCCTTCTTCGAGGGCTCCGGGGTGCGCACCTTCGTGGATCATCAGGCCGCCGTGGAGTCGCCGGTGGCCGAGCTGATCAAGCGTTATCCGATCAAGTCGCAGCACGTCATCGCCCATATCCGCAAGGCCACGCAAGGCCGTGTCACGCTGGCCAACTGCCATCCCTTCGTGCGCGAGCTGTGGGGCCGCTATTGGGTATTTGCCCACAATGGTGACCTGAAAAACTTCACCCCCACGCTGGACGGCCCTTTCCGGCCGGTCGGTACCACCGATAGTGAACTGGCCTTCTGCTTCATCCTGCAGGAGATGCGCAAGCGCTTCGGCGACACCCTGCCCTTGTTGGCTGACCTGCGCGTGGCGCTGCGCGAGATCGTCAACGGCATCGCCAGCCATGGCACCTTCAACATGCTGCTCTCGGATGGCTCGGCGCTTTATACCCACTGCTCCACAAATCTCTATTACATCGTCCGCCAGCATCCCTTTGCCAAGGCCAAGCTGTCGGACGAGGATCTTTCGGTCGACTTTTCCGAAGTCACCACCACCAATGACCGGGTAGCCGTGATCGTCACCCAGCCGCTGACCGACAATGAAGTCTGGACCCAATATCAGACTGGTGAAATGAAGGTCTTTGTCGATGGTGCCGTGGTCGACTGAGGCCGGCCTTTTTGTTTTATCCACAGCCGGTTTTTTCCTTCAGTTCATGTTGCCCACAGGGGAAATCGGGGACAGGATCCGTCCCGATTTCCGGTTTTGCACAGGCTGTTACAAAAAACATCGTCCCCAAGGATGAGCTTGTCTTGTCCACAAGCGCGCTACTCTGTCCCCCTATCACCCGCCCCTCAAGCGCCTTTGCGTGAACGCCACGAAGATGGCTGCTGCGCAGCCTGTGGATAGATGAAGTTTTTCAGGGTTTTTTGACGGTTCGCCTGTGGATAACTTAAGTTTACCGGAGTAAAATGCGTCCCTCGTTTCGCGCCCGGACGACTTCGTCCACCGGCCCGTCCTTTGGATGCGGCAGTCGGGCGCCGCAATCATCCGACAAGAAAGCTTCATGGAAAACTTCTGGCAGGCCTGCTCCCACAAACTTGAGCAGGAGCTGACGCCTCAGCAATACAGCGCCTGGATCAAGCCGCTGGTCCCGCTCGACTTCGAGGACGGGCTGCTGCGCATCGCCGCGCCCAACCGCTTCAAGCTGGACTGGGTCAAGACGCAGTTCGCCAACCGCATCACGGCGCTGGCCTGCGAGTTCTGGGACGCGCCCACCGAAGTGCAGTTCGTGCTGGACCCGCGCGGCAACCAGGGCCGCCGCCCGGCCGCCAATGGGCAGGCCAATGGCGGTGGCGCCAATGGACTGGGTTTGCCCAACCACGAACAACTGCACCTGGACCCCGAGCCGGCCCAGCCGGTGCGCGCGGTCGCGCCGCGTCAGGAACAGTCGCGCATCAACCCGGTACTGACCTTCGACAACCTGGTCACCGGTAAGGCCAACCAGCTGGCACGCGCGGCCGCTACCCAGGTGGCCAACAACCCCGGCACGTCCTACAACCCGCTGTTCCTGTACGGCGGCGTGGGTCTGGGTAAGACCCACATCATCCACGCCATCGGCAACCAGGTGCTTGTGGATAACCCGGGCGCCAAGATCCGCTACATCCACGCCGAGCAATACGTGCGCGACGTGGTGACGGCCTACCAGCGCAAGGGCTTTGACGATTTCAAGCGCTACTACCACTCGCTGGACCTGCTGCTGATCGACGATATTCAATTCTTCGGTGGCAAGAGCCGCACCCAGGAAGAATTCTTCTACGCCTTCGAAGCCCTGATCGCGGCCAAGAAGCAGATCATCATCACCAGTGATACCTATCCCAAGGAAATCAGCGGCATGGACGACCGCCTGATCTCCCGCTTCGACTCTGGCCTGACGGTGGCCATCGAGCCGCCCGAGCTGGAGATGCGGGTGGCGATTTTGATGAAGAAAGCTTCCGCAGAAGACGTGGTGCTGTCTGACGACGTCGCCTTCTTCGTGGCCAAGCACCTGCGTTCCAACGTGCGCGAGCTCGAAGGCGCGCTGCGCAAGATCCTGGCCTACTCCCGTTTCCACGGCAAGGACATCACCATCGACGTGGTCAAGGAAGCCCTGAAGGACCTGCTCTCGGTGCAGAACCGCCAGATCTCGGTGGAAAACATCCAGAAGACCGTAGCCGATTTCTTCAACATCAAGGTCGCGGACATGTATTCCAAGAAGCGCCCGGCCAACATCGCCCGTCCGCGCCAGATCGCCATGTACCTGGCCAAGGAGCTGACCCAGAAGAGCCTGCCGGAAATCGGCGACCTCTTCGGCGGGCGCGACCACACCACCGTCCTGCACGCAGTGCGCAAGATCGCCGCCGACCGCGCCAAGAGCCCGGAATGCAACCACGAGCTGCACGTGCTGGAACAGACCTTGAAGGGTTGATCCGCTTGACGCCGCAGAGGCGCGAAAACGCCTGTGGATAAATCGACATGCCGCCCGCTTCCAGCGTGAACCGGGCGGCATTTCTTTTCCACAGGGCATTGCGGCAAAACGACGGTGAGTTTCGCCAAAATCGCCTGTGGATAATTGAAAAATGCCGCCTTCGGCGGCATATGAGAGAAAAGACAACCCTCCCGCTTACCTGCCCTTTTTTCCCTTCCAAAGCCCTCGCCTGACCCCTGCCGCACTACTCTGAAGAGGGGATGATTGGTACAATGGAAGGCGTTATTTCGCAGGCGGACGCAAGGGCCGGCCATGGAGCAGGAAATCCGCGAAGTATCACGGAAACTTCGAATAAAACACCGGCAAGTTCCGGTAAAAGTATTCAAATGTTCCAAACGTATAGCCAAGTGGTTCTGGCTGCCCGGGTTTGTCAGGCGCAGATGGACAATGCCGGGTCGCTGTATCACCAGCTCTTCGGGAACGGGTATCGGACCGGCAGCGGCCGGTCATGCACTAGCAGGAGCGTTGCGTATTTCAGGAAGTGAGTTCAGCAGTGCGTGAGGCAGGTTGCACTGCAGGCAGCAGCTGTTTTTCACCAGAGGAGGAACACGCGCGACATGGGCATGACTGAACGCCGGCCAACGGCGCCCTTTAAACCACTATTAGCAAGGACAAACTGACTATGCAATTGGTTAAAACCCAACGAGACACGCTCCTGCGTCCTCTGCAGATCGTGAGTGGTATTGTCGAGCGTCGGCACACATTGCCGATTCTGGCCAATATTCTCATTCGCAAGGACGGCGAGAAGGTGTCTTTCCTGTCCACCGACATCGAAGTGCAGATCACCACGCACGCTGACGTCGGTTCGGGTAGCGAGTCCACGGCCACCACGGTCGCGGCCCGCAAGCTGCTCGACATCCTGCGCGCCCTGCCGGATTCCGGCGAAGTGTCGGTCTCCCTTTCCAACAAGCGTCTGACAGTGCAATCGGGCAAGTCCCGCTTTGCCCTGCAGACCCTGGCCGCCGAAGAATTCCCGACGGTGGCCCAGGCCGAGCACTACAACGCCCAGGTCAACCTGCCGCAGAAGACCCTGAAGCACCTGTTCAACATGGTTCACTTCGCCATGGCCCAGCAGGACATCCGCTACTACCTGAACGGCCTGCTGCTGGTGGTGGAAGGCAAGAACGTCATTGCGGTCGCCACCGACGGCCACCGCCTGGCCTTCTGCCAGGTCGAGACCGAGCAGGACTTCCCGCGCCAGGAAGTCATCATCCCGCGCAAGACCATCATCGAGCTGCAACGCCTGCTCGACGACAGCGATGATGAAGTCCAGCTGCAGATCGCCAACAACCAGGTCAAGCTGACCTTTGCCGACATCGAGCTGATCTCCAAGCTGGTCGAAGGCAAGTTCCCCGACTACACCCGCGTGGTGCCCAAGGGCTACAAGAACAGCTTCACCATCAGCCGCGACCAGCTGCTGCGCTCGCTGCAACGCGCGGCCATCATGACCAGCGACAAGTTCAAGGGCGTACGCTGGGTGATCGCCCCTGGCAGCCTGAAGATCAGCTCCACCAATGCCGACCAGGAAGAAGCGGTCGAAGAACTGGAAATCGACTACGGCGGCGACACCGTCGACATCGGTTTCAACGTCAGCTATCTGCTGGACGTGCTCAACAACCTCAAGAACGACTACGTCAACATCGCCCTGGGCGATGCCAACTCGTCGGCCCTGATCACCATCCCTGACAACGCAGACTTCAAGTACGTCGTCATGCCGATGCGGATCTGAGCAAACCCGCTCCACGCGCACGAGGGGCCGTCCCAGACGGCCCCTCGGTTGCTTTTAAGAATTCCAAAGATTCGTCCCCAGAATTCCGTTTTTTGCAGCTCCCTAGTCGTTTGGCTAGCATTTTCAGAAGGTAACCATGTCCTCCAGCCCCGCAGACAACACCAATTCCGCGCAACAAAGCTATGGCGCTTCTTCCATCCAGATCCTGGAAGGCCTGGAGGCGGTGCGCAAGCGTCCCGGCATGTACATTGGCGACACCTCTGACGGCACCGGCCTGCACCATCTGGTGTTTGAAGTGCTGGACAACTCGATCGACGAAGCCCTGGCCGGCTATTGCAGCGAGATCCACGTCACCATCCACGCCGACAACTCCATCTCGATCACCGACAACGGCCGCGGCATCCCCACGGGCCTCAAGATGGACGACAAGCACGAACCCAAGCGTTCGGCTGCCGAAATCGTGATGACCGAGCTGCACGCCGGCGGCAAGTTCGACCAGAACTCCTACAAGGTCTCCGGCGGCCTGCACGGCGTGGGCGTGTCCTGCGTGAATGCACTGTCGAAGAAGTTGAAGCTGACCATCCGCCGCGACGGCAAGGTCCACGCAATGGAATTTGCCAAGGGCATCGTGCAGAACCGCGAGCTGGAGATGGTGGATGGCGTGCAGGTCTCCCCGATCAAGGTCGTGGGTGAATCCGACAAGCGCGGCACCGAAGTCCACTTCTGGGCCGACGAAGAAATCTTCACCCACGTCGAATTCCACTACGAGATCCTGGCCAAGCGGATCCGCGAATTGTCCTTCCTGAACAATGGCGTTCATATCAAGCTGACCGACCAGCGTACCGGCAAGGAAGAGGACTTCGCCTTCGAAGGCGGCACGCGCGGTTTCGTGGAATACATCAACAAGAACAAGAGCATCCTGAACCCGACCATCTTCCAGGCTACCGGCGAGAAGCACTCCGACCAGGGCACGCTGGTGTCGGTGGACGTGTCGATGCAATGGAACGATGCCTTCAACGAGCAGGTGCTCTGCTTCACCAACAACATCCCGCAGCGTGATGGCGGCACCCACCTGACCGGCCTGCGTGCGGCCATGACCCGCGTCATCAACAAGTACATCGAAGAAAACGATCTTGCCAAGAAGGCCAAGGTCGAGATCTCCGGCGACGACATGCGCGAAGGCCTGACCTGCGTGCTGTCGGTGAAGGTGCCGGAACCGAAGTTCAGTTCGCAGACCAAGGACAAGCTGGTCTCCAGCGAAGTGCGCGGCCCGGTGGAAGAAATCGTCGCCAAGACCCTGACCGACTTCCTGGCCGAGAAGCCGAACGATGCCAAGATCATCTGCGGCAAGATCGTCGAAGCCGCGCGCGCTCGTGAAGCCGCCCGCAAGGCGCGCGAACTGACGCGCCGCAAGGGTGTGATGGATGGTTTGGGTTTGTCTTCCAAGCTGGCTGATTGCCAGGAACGCGACCCGGCCCTGTGCGAGCTGTACATCGTCGAGGGTGACTCCGCAGGCGGCTCCGCCAAGCAAGGGCGGGACCGCAAGTTCCAGGCCATCCTGCCGCTGCGCGGCAAGGTCTTGAACGTGGAGAAGGCGCGCTTCGAGAAGATGCTTTCGTCCGAGCAGATCACCACGCTCATCGCGACCCTGGGCACCAGCATCGGTGCTGACGAATTCAATCCGGACAAGCTGCGTTACCACCGCATCATCATCATGACCGATGCGGACGTTGACGGCGCCCACATCCGCACGCTGTTGCTGACGCTCTTCTATCGCCAGATGCCGGCGCTGGTCGAACGCGGCCACATCTACATCGCCCAGCCGCCGCTGTACAAGGTCAAGGCGGGCAAGGACGAGCGCTACCTGAAGGACGATTTCGAGGAAGCGCAGTACATGATGCAGATCGCGCTGAACGATGCCGAGATCAAGCCTTCTGAAGGTGCTGCGCCGATCAGCGGCGAGGCGCTGGTGGAACTGGCACGCCAGTACAACACGGCCAACGCGATCATCATGCGCCTGTCGCGCGCCATCGATGAATCGGCGCTGAACGCCATCATGACCGGCGGCGTGGCCCTGAAGATGGACAACATCGAGCAGGCCACCGCCACTGCGGAAGAACTGAAGAAGGCCATCAACGACATCAACATCGACGTGCAGGCGCGCGTGGATGAGCATAGCGAGAAGGTCGCGCTGCATATCCATCGTCGCCAGCATGGCAACATCAAGGCGACCGTGATCGATGCGGACTTCGTGAGCGGTCCGGATTACCAGCAGTTGTCGACGGCGGCCGAGACCTTCAAGGGACTCATCGGCAAGGGCGCCATCGTGGCGCGTGGCCAGGGCGAGAAGCGCAAGGAATCGGTCATCACCGAATTCCGCCAGGCCATGTCGTGGCTGCGTGATGAGGCCGAGCGCGGCGTGAACAAGCAGCGTTACAAAGGTCTGGGTGAGATGAACCCTGAGCAGCTGTGGGAAACCACCATGGATCCGACCGTGCGCCGTTTGCTGAAGGTGCAGATCGAGGATGCGATTGCTGCGGATCAGATCTTCATGACCTTGATGGGCGATGATGTGGAGCCGCGTCGGGCGTTTATTGAATCCAATGCGTTGCAGGCGGGGAATATTGACGTTTGATCAGCCTGTAGCGGGAGTCATAAGCTGAGATTTTGTGACGCATCCTTTGAGACTTCTACCAAAATTAGTACTTTAATAGCCTCGGTTTATGGCAAATAACCTGGGGTCGTATCAGGAAAAGCAACGGCCACCTCCATGAGGTGGCCGTTGCTTTTCCAGTCCAGGCACTCGAACCTAAAACATCGCTGAGGCGAAATTACAAATCGCCTTTGATTTAGTCGTATATTTTTTTGATAACCGTCACCAAGGCGCTCAGCGATATCTATAGGCCGAGCGTCGCGTAACTTCAACCGAATTGGTTCACTATTGGCTAAATGGTTACTTAGTACTCCCAGTTTTCTGACGCCAAAGGCGCCTCATTCAACTCAACGCGGCAGGCTTTCCAGTTCGGTAGATACTTATCCATGAGCGCGACGAACCGGTCTCCATGGTTACGTTCGATGAGATGGATAAGCTCGTGA
>NZ_DBIC01000254.1:0-6439 GCF_002296545.1 Herbaspirillum sp. UBA812
TGGATCTGCGCCGGATCGGCCTGCTCCTTGTCACCGGGCCACACCCAGATGAAGCCGTAACGCTCCACCACCGGGAAGCTGCGTATGCAGGGGAAGCCGCGCACGCGCTGGCCCGGCATGCTGCGGGTCTGGCCATCGCAGCCCATCTCCAGGCCGTGATAGCCGCATACCAGTTGCCCTTCCCGCACGAAGCCCAGCGACAGCGGCGCGCCGCGATGCGGACAGAAATCCTCAACGGCAGCAACCTTGCCTTCGGCGCCACGATAGAACACGATCTTCTCGCCGCAGATCTGGCGGCCCAGGGGCTTGCTTTCGATTTCGTCGGGCGTGCAGGCGACGTACCAGGCATTCTTGGGGAACATGACGGTCTCCTTGGGTGAATTCCTCAACCGGCACCGGCCTTCCAAGGCCAGTGCCCTTCTTGATGGACTGCTCCAGCTTGTTCTTTTCCGCAGGCGGCTTGATCCAGATCCTGTCGGGTCTCGCATTTATCTGTTTTAATATTCAGTACACTGAATGTTAGAAAAGTATCCGCCAATCCGCAGCGCAAGTAAACGCGCTGGCGGACTTTTTTCGTTGCGCGTTGCATCAATTGATTGAGGGAAAACCTTGCGGACCGTACACTGCCGCATCGCTGTCATCACCCTGCAGCTCATCCATTACCTGATTGCATCCGACCTCATCCGCCATGCCAGAGACCACGCCACCCAAGGACGAAAGCCAGCTCATCGATCTCTACGAGCACCCCGGCCACCTGTTGCGGCGGGCGCAGCAGATTTCGGTGTCGATCTTCCATGACGAAACCGGCGGCATCATTACCCCGGTGCAATACGCCATCCTGCGCATGCTGTCGAACCATCCCGGCATCGACCAGGTGAGCTTGTCGGGACTGGTCGCCATCGACACTTCCACTGGTGCCACGGTCTGCGCACGGCTGGAAGAAAAGGGATTGCTGGTGCGCGAAGTCATTCCGCACAACCGCCGCCAGCGCGCATTGCGCATCACGCAGGCCGGCGAAGCCCTGCTGGAAGAACTGATCCCCGGCCTGCAGCGCCTGCGCAAGCGCATCCTGGCGCCCCTCGATGAAGCCGAACAGCAACAGTTCATGCTGCTGCTGGACAAGCTGGTGCACGAGAACAATCCGCAGAGCCGTGCGCCGCTCGCACGCTTGCGCGACCAGGATTGCCAGGAAGACTGAACGCTAGGCCACTGCTACCAGCCGATCCAGTGTCTCGCCATCGTCCAGCAGGCTCTGGCTGTCCGAGGCATGCACGATGCGGCCGCGATCGAGCACGATGGCCCGCTGCGTCAACGACAGCGCCATGCGTGCATGCTGCTCCACCACGATCACCGACATCCCTTCTTCACTGACCAGGCGGCGGATCACCTTCAGCAGCTCCTGCACGATGATCGGGGCCAGCCCTTCCATCGGTTCATCCAGCAAGAGGATGCTGGGGCTCACCATCAGCGCGCGCGCAATGGCCAGCATCTGCTGCTCGCCCCCGGAGAGCTGGTTGCCCATGTTGTGGCGGCGCTCATGCAGGCGGGGAAAAATCGAATAAATCTTCTGCAAGTTCCATTTTCCGCCACGCTCCACCACCGTCAGGTGTTCCTCCACCGACAGCGAAGGAAACATGAAACGCTCTTGCGGCACCCAGCCCAGCCCGGCGTGCGCGCGCTTGTGGGTCGGCACGCGCGCGATGTTGCTGCCACGCCAGTGGATGCTGCCGCCATGCAGGCGCGTCAGTCCCATGAGCGTGATCAACAGGCTGGTCTTGCCCACGCCATTGCGCCCCAGCAGGGCCAGGCTCTCGCCTTCCTGCATCGAGAAGGATACCTCTTCCAGGACGATGGAGTCGCCATAACCGGCGCTCACCTTGTCCAGTGCCAGCAGATCAGGCATGTTCCGCCTCCCCCAGATAGACTTCCTTGACGCGCTGGTCAGCCGCAATCTCCGCCGGCGTGCCTTCCACCAGTACCTTGCCGCCGACCAGCACCGTGATGCGCTCGGCGAAGCGGAACACCAGCCCCATGTCATGTTCGATGAAGACGATGGTCACTTCACGCGGCAGCTGCGCAATCACTTCGAAGAGTTCGCGGCTTTCCGCCGAGGGAATGCCGGCGGCTGGCTCGTCCAGCAACAGCACCTTGGGCTGAGTCGCCAGCGCGAGGGCAATTTCCACCAGCCGCTGCTTGCCATAGGCCAGGCTGCGCGTGATGCTGTTGGCTTCCTGCGCCAGCTTGAGCGATGCCAGCAAGGCCATGGCTTCGTCCACCACCACGGTCTGGCTGGCCACGGTCTGGTACCACTTGTATTGCAGGCCGCGCCGCTCCTGGATCGCCAGGATCACCGACTCCAGCACCGTGAGACCGGCAAAGAGCGTATTGATCTGGAAGGTGCGCGTCATGCCGCGCTTGACGCGTTCATGCTGGGCCAAGGCGGTGATGTCCTCGCCACCGAACCATACCTTGCCCCCGCTGGGCGCAAAGCCGCCCGTGAGCAGATTGATGAAGGTGGTCTTGCCCGCGCCATTGGGACCGATCAAGGCGTGGCGCGCGCCGGGTGTGAAGGTCAGCGAGATATCGCTGTTGGCCACGAAGCTGCCCCAGCGTTTGCTCAGGCCTTCGGTGCGCAAGGTGGTATCGGCTGGATGCGGGCTCATGCGCGGCCTCCCTTGAAGAACTTGTCACGCAGCACCGCCAGCCCGCCGAGCAGGCCACCGCGCGCAAACAGAACGATCACGATCAGCAGCAGGCCAATCCAGAATTGCCAGTAGGCCGGATTGAGTCCGGACAGGTAATCCTGCGCCAGCATGTAGACCAGTGCACCGACCAGTCCGCCATAGAGGCGGCCGGTACCGCCCAGCACCAGGATGATGAGCAACTCTGCCGACCGCGGGAAACCCAGCACATCCAGCCCGACGAACTGCGTGGTCTGCGCCAGCAGGGCACCGGCCACACCGGCCACCGCAGCGGCCACCGTGAAGATGACGACCAGGCGGCGATTGACATCGGCACCGATGGCCGGCATGCGGCGGCCGCCTTCGCGGATGCCGCGCAGACCCAGCCCGAAGGGAGAATTCACCATCCGCCGCAGCACCACGAACAGCAGCAACAGCACCGCGAAACTGTAGCCATAGGCCACGCGTCCGTTGAGGTCGAACTCGAAGACACCGAAGATCTTGCCCATCACCATGCCGGACAAGCCATCCACACCACCGGTGATGAAGGCCGCCTTGTTGGCCGCCTCGAACAGCATCAGTCCGATGCCCAGCGTGACCATCAGGCGCGTGAGGTCCGCTCCGCGTACCACCAGGAAGCTCACGAGGAACCCGGCGACGGCCGCCACGATGGCCGCCAGCAATAGCCCCGTGATCGGCTCGCCCCAGCCATGCACGGCCAGCAGCCCGGCCGTGTAGGCCCCCAGGCCGAAGAAGGCGGCATGCCCCAGCGAGACGATGCCGGCATAGCCCAGGATCAGATCCAGCGAGACGGCGAACAGGCCCACGATCATGATCTGGCTGATCAGCACCAGGTAATCGGGGAAGAGGAAATAGGCCGCCACCGGCAGCAGCCAGAAGAGGATCTCCAAGGGAGTCCAGCGATCATTGGGCAAGCGCAGGACCGGCTTGGCGGCCGCTCGGGTTGAAGTGCTGGTGCTGCTCATCCGCGCCTCCGCATCAGTCCGGCCGGGAACAGGATCAGCAACACCACCATCAGGCCATAGATGACGAAGGCGCCGATCTCCGGCACATAATATTTTCCGGCGACATCGAACACGCCCAGGATCAGCGCGGCCAGCAGCGGCCCCTTGATGGTGCCGGCCCCACCCACGGCCACCACCAGCAGGAAGTAGACCATGTACTTGACCGGGAAGGTCGGGTCCAACCCCAGCACGTCAATACCCAGGCCGCCACCGAGACCGGCGAGACCCGACCCCAGTGCGAAGGTCAGGCTGAACACGCGGCTGACGTTGATGCCCAGCCCCGCTGCCGCCACCTGGTTGTCGACCGAGGCGCGGATCTGCGCACCGAAGCGGGTGCGCTCGATCAAGAGGCCCAGCGCCACCGTCACGATCACCACCACGCCGATCAGGAAGACGCGATACGCCCCGACATCCAGCCCCAGCAGCGAGATCTGTCCGCGCAGCCAATCCGGCAGCACCACAGGCTGCTGGGTTGGCCCCCATTGCCAGGTCGCGCCGGCCACGGCCATGAAGGTCAGGCCGATGGAAAACAGCACCTGGTCCAGGTGGCTGGCCTTGTAGAGCCGCCGATAAAGGGAACGCTCAAGGATCAGACCGACGATGGCGGCAGCGATGAAGGCCAGTGGCAAGGTCGCGAGGAAAGGAACGCCGATGCGATTGAGCAGCGTCACGCAGACATAGCCGCCCAGCATGGCGAAGGCACCATGCGCGAGGTTGATGAAGTTCATCATCCCCATCGTCACTGACAGGCCCACGCTGATGAGAAACAGGAGGCTGCCGTAGGCAATGCCATCGAAGAGCACGCCAAGGAAGTTGCCTAGCATGGCACTCCTCCCCGGCAAGGACGAGCGGGCGCAGCCGAACGCGGCGCGCAGTCATGATGCGAATGCATGATGCGGTTGGTCTCCTCTTCTGGCCTGCGGCTCTGTTTTTTGTGGCCGCTTGGAAATCGATATAAATTATTTTTCTATTGTGCTGCGCCTGCCTCAATTCATGCTTGATCAATTTTCACGAAGACCCTTGCGATCTTCATGGATGGCGCGACATGGCTATCTGGCCGCGCCATCCCGAACGCATCACACGCGCTCGATCACCATCGCGATACCCTGCCCCACGCCGATGCACATGGTGCACAGCGCATAGCGGCCACCGGTGCGCTCCAGCTGGTAGGTGGCGGTGGTCACCAGGCGCGCACCGCTCATGCCCAGCGGATGGCCGAGGGCGATGGCACCGCCGTTCGGATTGACGCGGGCGTCATCATCGGCCACGCCCAGTTCGCGCAGCACGGCCAGCCCTTGCGAGGCGAAGGCTTCGTTGAGTTCGATCACGTCCATCTGATCAATCGTCATGCCCAGTTGCGCCAGCACTTTCTTGCTGGCCGGGGCCGGACCCATGCCCATGATGCGCGGTGCGACACCGGCCGTGGCCATGCCCAGGATGCGGGCGCGCGGCTTGAGCTGGTACTTCTCGACGGCATCGGCACTGGCCAGCAGCAAGGCGCAGGCGCCATCGTTGACGCCGGACGCATTGCCGGCAGTGACGGTGCCATCGGGCCTGACCACGCCTTTCAGCCGGGCCAGCGCTTCAATGCTGGTCGCACGCGGATGTTCATCCTGGGTCACGGTGATGGGATCGCCCTTCTTCTGCGGGATCACCACCGGCACGATTTCCTGTGCCAGGTTGCCATTGGCTTGCGCAGCGGCGGCCTTGGCCTGGCTGCGTACGGCGAACTGATCCTGATCTTCGCGGCTGACCTTGAAATCGACGGCGACATTCTCGGCGGTCTCGGGCATGGCATCCACGCCATACTTCTGCTTCATCAGTGCATTCACGAAACGCCAGCCGATCGTGGTGTCCTGGATCGCCGCCTGGCGCGAGAAGGCGCTGTCAGCCTTGCCCATCACGAAGGGTGCGCGCGTCATCGATTCGACGCCACCGGCGATCATCAGCTGGGTTTCACCGGACTTGATGGCGCGCGCGGCCGTGCCCAGCGCATCCATGCCGGAGCCGCACAGGCGATTGATGGTGCTGCCCGGCACTTCCTGCGGCAGGCCCGCCAGCAGCAGCGACATGCGTGCCACGTTGCGGTTGTCTTCACCGGCCTGGTTGGCGCAGCCAAAGATCACGTCATCGACGGCCTTCCAGTCCACCTGCGGATTGCGCTCCATGAGCGCGCGCAGCGGCACCGCGCCCAGGTCATCAGCGCGCACGTCCTTGAGCGCGCCGCCATAGCGGCCGATGGGGGTGCGGATGGCGTCACAGATAAATACGTCTTTCATGCATTCCTCACAGCGATAACGATACGGGTCACGGAATCAGGCCGCCGGGCGCAGCGGTGCGCCGGTCAGTTCCTGCAATTGCGCAAAGGACAGGCCCTCGACGATCTCGCGCACCTGCAGGCCTTGCGGGGTCACGTCGATGACGGCCAGGTCGGTGTAGATGCGGTTGACGCAGCCGATGCCGGTGAGCGGATAGGAGCAGGCCTCCACCAGCTTGCTTTCGCCGGTCTTGGTCTGGTGGTCCATCATGACGAAGACTTGCTTGGCACCGATGGCCAGGTCCATCGCACCGCCCACGGCGGGGATGGCATCCGGTGCGCCGGTGTGCCAGTTGGCCAGGTCACCCTTGGCCGAGACCTGGAAGGCACCCAGCACGCAGATGTCCAGGTGGCCGCCGCGCATCATCGAGAACGAATCCGCGTGATGGAAGTAGGAACCGCCGGTCAGGAGCGTC
>NZ_DBIC01000322.1:0-304 GCF_002296545.1 Herbaspirillum sp. UBA812
ACGTCCTGGCCATCGACCAGCACGCGCCCTGCGGTGGGCTTGTCGAGCCCGGCGATGATGCGCATCAGGGACGTCTTGCCGGCCTGGGTCGGGCCCAGCAGGACGTTGATGCCGCCTTTGGCAAGATTGAGGTCAAGCGGGTACAGGTGCGTTTCGGCACCGACCGTCTTGGCCACTTGTTTCAATTCCAGGGTCACGCTGTCTCCTCGCTACTTTTTTGATTGATCTGGTATGCGGTGACCTGGCTCAGAGGGGCGTGGCGTCCGGCAGATTTGCCAGCCACGCCTCCAGCCGTCCTCTGTGC
>NZ_DBIC01000322.1:617-1342 GCF_002296545.1 Herbaspirillum sp. UBA812
GCGGCCCGCAGTGCAGGCCGAGCTTGCTTCGCCGCCACAGGATGTCATCCGCATCGCGCGCCCACTCGTGTTGCACCAGGTAGCGCGCCTCGGCCTCGTAGAGGCCCGGTGTCAGTTCTTCGCCCAGCGCCGCCAGGCTGTCGGCCTGGCCGATGATCTGGTCCACGCGGGAACCATAGCTGCGCGCATAGCGATGGGCCAGCCCGGCCGGCAGCCAAGGATAACGTGCCTGCAGCTTGCGCAGGTAGGCATCGAAGTCGTAGCGCGCCACCATCTTGCCGGGCTGTTCCAGGTCGCCGCCGGGCAGCGGCGCTCCTGCCGTCCACGGCTGGCTCGATGCACCGAGGTGCGGGGCCAGCATGAACAGCGCTTCTTCGGCCAGCTTGCGATAGGTGGTGATCTTGCCGCCCCAGACGTTCAGCATGGGCGCGCCCGCATCATCGCATTCGAGCAGGTAGTCGCGCGTGATGGCCGAGGCATTCTCGGCGCTGTCGTCCAGCAGGGGACGCACGCCGGAGTAGGTCCAGACCACGTCTTCCTTGCCGATCTGGCGCTTGAAGTAGCGGTTGGCCATCTCGCAGAGATAATCGATTTCTTCCGCATCGATCTCGACCTTGCCGGCATCGCCGTGGTATTCGAGGTCGGTGGTACCGATGAGGGTGAATTCTTCCTGATAGGGAATGGCAAAGATGATGCGCTTGTCCGGGTTCTGGAAGATGTAGGCG
>NZ_DBIC01000322.1:1634-7021 GCF_002296545.1 Herbaspirillum sp. UBA812
TCCGGGTTCTGGAAGATGTAGGCGTAGGGGTGATCGAACAGACGCTTGACCACGATATGGCTGCCCTTGATCAGTCGCAGGCTGCGGCCGGTCTTGGCCTGCGGCACCGACTGCGCAAAGCGCGCGGCCCAGGGACCGGCAGCGTTGACGATGGCGCGGGCACGCACTTCTTCCTGTTGCACGCCGCTGGCGTGCTGGTGTTCCAGCACCGCATGCCAGGTATCGCCTTCGCGGCGGGCGCTGATGCACTTGGTGCGGGTGAGGATGCGGGCACCGCGTTCCTGGGCATCCATGGCGTTCAAGACCACCAGGCGCGCATCGTCGACCCAGCCGTCGGAATAGACGAAGCCCTTGCGATAGTCGCCCTTCAGCGGCTGCCCGCCCGGATGGCGGGCAAGGTTCGCGCCTTCGGAGGCGGGCAGGATCTCGCGCTTGGCGAGGTAGTCGTACATGAACAGGCCGGCGCGGATCATCCAGGCCGGACGCTGGTTGGCGTCGTGCGGCATGACGAAGCGCAGCGGCCAGATGATGTGCGGTGCCGAGCGCAGCAGGACTTCGCGTTCCTGCAGGGCTTTGCGCACCAGCTTGAATTCGTAATATTCGAGGTAGCGCAAGCCGCCGTGGATGAGCTTGGTGCTGGCCGAGGAGGTATGTTGGGCCAGGTCATGCTGCTCGCACAGCAGCACGCGCAGGCCGCGCCCGGCCGCATCGCGCGCGATGCCCGCGCCGTTGATGCCGCCGCCTACCACCAAGAGATCATATTCGAGCGTCATTCGCCGCTTCTCCGTATTGGATCCGTATGGGTTCCGGGTTGTAACTGTATTGGTGCCGTAGCAAAACTGTACTGGCCGCGCCAATGACACCGTACTGCTGTCGGGGCTGCCACTGTATTGCTGTCGTGTTTCCGCTGTATTACTGCCGTATTGGTGCCGTGTTGGTGCCGTGTTGCTTGTGTGCGGTAACCGTATTGCCGTCTCAGCGGTTCCGCTGTGTTTGCGTGCAACAGCTGCCGGGCAACCCCGCACTTTCCCGGGAGTTGCCAATGCACCGTAAGATAAGCGACATCCCGAAAGTAAATCAACAATTATTTGTTGTTTTATGTTCGTTTATGTTTTTTAATGTTCATATCCAATCAAAATTGTTTCCCAAAAATCAACGGATTTCGATCACCTCCATGCTCAATCCCAGGCAACAGACGCTGCTGGAATGCGTTCGCAAGCACGGCACCATTTCAGTGGAAGAGCTGGCCCAGCAGCTGAACGTGACCACCCAGACCGTGCGCCGCGACGTCAAGGCGATGGTTGATGCCAGTTTGCTGGCGCGTTATCACGGCGGGGTCGGGCTGCTGTCTTCGACCGAGAACATTGCCTATCCCGAACGCCAGGTCATGCATGCCGACGCCAAGCGCCGCATCGGCCGCACGGTGGCGGCGCGGGTGCCGGATGGCTGTTCGCTGATCCTGAACCTGGGCACGACTACGGAAGAGGTGGCGCGCGCCCTGCAGCAGCACAAGAACCTGCACGTGGTGACCAACAACCTGAACGTGGCCAATTCGCTGGCCAGCAATCCGGCGCTGGAGGTCATCATTGCCGGCGGCGTGGTGCGCGCGCGGGATCGCGGCATCGTGGGCGAGGCCACCATCGATTTCATCCGGCAGTTCAAGGTGGATATCGGCATCATCGGCATTTCCAGCATCGAGATGGATGGGGTCTTGCGGGACTTCGATGCCCGTGAAGTCAAGGTCGCCCAGACCATCATCGAGCAGTCGCGCCAGGTCTGGCTGGTGGCCGATGCCAGCAAGTTCGGACGGCAGGCGCTGGTGAAGATGGCGCACCTGTCGCAGATCGACGTGCTCTTCACCGATGCCCCGCCCCCGCCGGAGCTGGCCACCCTGCTGGCGGAAACCGATGTGGAAGTGGTGATCGCAAAGTAAGCGCGTCAGGCACGCATGCGGCAGAGGCATGCGCAACTGCACTCACCTTGTTTTTCAACGATGGGCGACATGGATCAATCCATGCGCAATCATTGATTGTCGTCGTGCGGCACGCGGAGGATATTGACGCTTGCAGGCAGGAACAACAGTTGGCCATTGCAGCACAAGGCCGCGTCCTGCCCTGGCATCCCGTTGATCCCCCCGAGGAGTGCATATGACGCAAATGATGAAAGCGGCCGTCGTCCGCGAATTCGGCAAGCCCCTGTCGATTGAACAAGTGCCTGTTCCCACGCCTGGTCCGGGCCAGATCCTGGTCAAGTTCGAAGCCAGCGGTGTCTGCCATACCGACCTGCACGCCGCCCATGGCGACTGGCCCGTCAAACCCACACCCCCGTTCATTCCCGGCCACGAAGGCACCGGCTACGTCGCTGCGCTGGGCGCTGGCGTGAAGCACGTCAAGGAAGGCGACCGCGTCGGCGTGCCCTGGCTGCATACGGCCTGTGGCTGCTGCTCACCCTGCCGCACCGGTTGGGAAACCCTGTGCGCCGAACAACAGAACACCGGCTATTCCGTCAACGGCAGCTTTGCCGAATATGGCCTGGCCGATCCCAACTTCGTCGGCCACCTGCCCGCTGGCCTGGACTTCGGCCCGGCAGCCCCCGTGCTGTGCGCAGGCGTGACCGTCTACAAGGGCTTGAAGGAAACCGAGGTGCGCCCCGGTGAATGGGTGGTGATCTCCGGCATCGGCGGCCTGGGCCACATGGCCGTGCAATATGCCAAGGCCATGGGCATGCACGTAGTCGCTGCCGACATCCACGAAGACAAACTGGCGCTGGCCAAAAAACTGGGCGCCGACCTGACCGTCGATGGCCGCGACCACAATGCGGTGGCCGAAGTCCAGCGCATCATCGGTGGCGCGCATGGTGCGCTGGTAACGGCGGTGTCGCCCAAGGCGATGGAACAGGCGTTCGGTTTCCTGCGTGCACGCGGCACCATGGCGCTGGTGGGCCTGCCACCGGGCGACATCAGCCTGCCGGTGTTCAATACGGTGTTGAAGCGCATCACCGTGCGCGGCTCCATCGTCGGCACGCGCCAGGATCTGGAAGAGTCGCTGGTCTTTGCGGCCGAAGGCAAGGTGGCGGCGCACTTTACCTGGGACAAGCTGGACAACATCAATGCCATCTTTGCGCGTATGGAAGAGGGCAAGATTGATGGGCGGATTGTGCTGGACTTGAAGTAAGCAGTCCCGGCGTACGCAGAACTTTGACGCAATAAAAAATGACGGCTTCTCCGGAAGCCGTCATTTTCGTTGAAGCCGCTGCCTCCTCAAACCGGGCTCGGCTTCCTGGGTTGCCACTGCTTGATACCAGCGAGCACATCGCGCATCTTTTCACGCGCGACTTCGGTGTCATACGCGACTTGCGCGCGCAGCCAGTATCCGGCGGAGAGGCCGAAGAAGCGTGCGAGCCGCAAATCAGTATCGGCTGTTACGGCACGCTTGCCATTGACGATCTCGCTGATGCGCAATTGCGATACGCCGATTTCCTTGGCCAGGCGGTATTGGGTAATACCGCAGGGCTTCAGAAATTCGATCTTGAGCAATTCGCCGGGCGATACAGCCCTGATCTCTCGCATGATGCCTGTCTCTCGGAAGTAACGAAGGGAGCAGCATTCTGCCCGAGCCGAATCACGAAGCGAAGCAGCATCGCGAACAACTGATGACAATCTGGCTTCGCTTCGATCTCACCGCACTCTTACCAATACCCCAACACCTTCCACCACACCATACCCACCGTCGCAAACACCAGCAATTCCACCACCGCCATCACGAAACCCACGCCCCACCACTTGCCCATGGACACGTAACCGCTACCAAAGATGATCGGCGAAGTGCCAGTAGCGTAATGCGTCAGCGTCATCATCACGCCCGAGCCTGCAGTCATCATCAGCATGAAGGGGACCACGTACTGCGGCGGCAGCAATTGCGCGCCCACCGTGAGGAAGGCCAGCATCATCGCGCTGATGTGCGCGGTGGTGCTGGCGAAGAAGTAATGCGACAGGACGAAGACCAGCAGCAGCACTGCAGCCACCGCGATCCAGCCCATGCCGCTGGCCACGATGGCGGCCTTCATGCCTTCCGAGAACCAGGCCACCACACCGGTCTTGTTCAACTGCTCGGCCAGCATCACCAGGGCGCCGAACCACACCAGCGTATCCCACGCGCTCTTTTCCGAGAGCACATCATCCCAGTCAATCGTGCCGGTGATGATGAGCACGAACAATCCAACGAACGCCACCACCGTGGGATCGAGGGTGAAGGCCGCACCGAGCAACATCGCCGGGACGTTGGCCCACAGCAGCAGCAACAGCGCAAAGGTCCCCAGCATCACCTTCTCGCTGGCCCCGAGGCGACCCATCTTGTCCAGCTCGCTGCGGGCGTAGTCCACCGCGTTGGGCGTGGACTTCAGCTCCGGCGGCGAGAGCAGGTAGATCACCATCGGCATGATCAGCAGGCACACCAGGCCCGGCAGCAGCATGCACAGCGCCCAGGTGGTCCATGAGAGTTGCAGCGCATGGCCGGTGGCCTTGGCCACATAGTTGACCACCAGCGGATTGGGCGCGGTGGCGGTGAGGAACATGGCCGAGGTGATCGGATTGGCGTGATAGTTGACCAGCGCCAGATAGGTGCCGACCTTGTTCTGCGTGCCCTTGGCCGGATCGGAATCGAAGGCATTGGCAATCGACTTCATGATGGGATGCACGATGCCGCCGCCCCGCGCCGTATTGCTGGGCGTGAAGGGGGCCAGCACCAGTTCGCAGATGGCCAGTCCGTAGCCGATGCCCACCGTGCGCTTGCCCAGCAGCGCAATGAACATCAGCCCCACACGGCGACCCAGACCAGTCTTCTTCAAGCCGCGCGAAATCAGGATGGCCACCACGATGAGCCAGATCAGCGGATTGGAAAAACTCGCCAGCGCATCGGCAATCGCGCCCTTGGAGGAAGTCGAGGTGACCTGTGACAGCGAGACGATGACGATGGCCATCATCGCCATCACGCCGATGGGCATGACCTTCAGGATGATGGCCACGATGGTGGTGAGGAAGATCGCCACCAGCGCCCAGGCCTTGGGCTCCAGCCCCGCCGGGCAGGGCGTGAGCAGCAGCAGGATCAGGACCGCCGTGGCGATCAGGGCCGGACCCAGCTTGAACGGGACGGCATCGTTGAAATACTTGAAGGTGGCTTTGAGTTGATTGAACATCACATCATCCTGGGACGGAAACTGGAAGCATGAAAGCAAGATGGCCGCACAGCCTGTTGCCGTGCGGCCATCCTGGTGCCAAGTATAGTCAGCCGGGTGAGTGCGCTGTTGCGCTTATTGCCGATGTTTTGATCTAGGCCAGTATTAGGGCCTGTTCACATTTAATCTGCGAGTGCGAGAGGTCGCCAAGCGTT
>NZ_DBIC01000094.1:0-1561 GCF_002296545.1 Herbaspirillum sp. UBA812
CGGGCGAGCCACTTGCGACGGGCGGCATTCTGGCGGGTGCCAACGGCTTGTCGCGCGGCGTGATCTGCTCTACCTTATGCGCCGATTGCCTTGATCCTTCTGCAAGGCCTACCCTCGGAGAGAACATCATGTGGCCCTATCCCCGCATCCTCGCCCATCGCGGCGGCGGCACCCTGGCACCGGAAAACACCCTGGCCGGCTTTCGCTGCGGCCTGGAACACGGCTATCGCGCCGCCGAATTCGACGTCATGCTCACCCGCGACGAAGTCCCCATCCTGATGCACGACCCGCAGCGCGGCCGCACCCTGCCCGGGGCCGGCAAGATCGCCGAGAGCGACTGGGCCGAGCTGCGCGACCTGGAAGCCGGTGCCTGGCTGGATGCACGCTTCGCCGGGGAACGCATCAGCACGCTGGAGCAGGGGCTGGATTTCTGCCTGGCCGAAGGCATCTGGATGAACGTCGAGATCAAGCCAGCCGCTGCAGAATTCGCGCGCCGTACCGGGGAACTGACCGCCCAGGCCGTGGCGCGGCGCTTCGCCGGCAAGAGCGGGGCGGCGCTGCCGGTGTTGTCCTCGTTCTCCTTCGATGCGCTGCTGGCGGCCAAGGAAGCTGCGCCGGCACTGCCGCGCGGCTACCTGGTGGATGTGATTCCCGAGGACTGGCAGGCGCGTCTGGAGCAGCTGCAGGCCGTGGCGCTGCACACCAATCACAAGCACCTCACGCCGTCCCTGGCGGCTGCCGTGAAGACGGCGGGCTATGGCCTCTTCTGCTACACCGTCAACGACATGGCGCGTGCCGAGGAAATCCGCCAGTGGGGCGTGGATGCCTTCTGCACCGATCGCATCGATCTCATTGCGGCCGACGCCTGGTAAGCCACGGCAACCCCACGCTGCCCGCATTGTTCATCTCGCGCAGCGTGGAAATGAACGGCAAATTACGCTCTTACCGGCGGACTGAATCCTCACACGCTAGCTATGATTTGCATGCGGACAACAATAACTGGAGGGCAGTCGACAGTTGTTGTCAACGCGTCGCGAAAATCTTGCGTTAATGAAGCACAAGGCCGGCGCCCGTGAGCACGCCGGTGGACTTGTGGAAGCACACAACACTGAGAGATAGAGGAAAACGATGAAGATCAACAAACTGCTGGCTGCCGTACTCGTCGCCGCCTTCGCCATGCCGGTCCTGGCCCAGCCCGCACCGGCTCCGGCTGGCGCTCCCGCCGCTGAAGCCCCGGCTGCCAAGCCTGCTCACAAGAAGCACAAGAAGCATGCGAAGAAGGCCAAGAAGCACAAGCACAAGAAGGCCAAGAAGAACAATCCGGTGCCGGCCAACAAGGGCGCCTGATCGTCCGGACTTCTGGTGGCGGCCCGCACAGCGCGGCCCGCACTTGGTTTTACCGGAAGGTTCGGCTGACGCAGTTAAGGTCCGGCGGCGCAGGTTAGCGCGCCATGCCGGGTCAGCCGGGCCTGTAACCCGCGGGGATTTTCCCGGCGGGTTTTTTTTCGCCTGCAGCGCACTGCTGCCGGCCGGGCTGGCAAGGCGTTGCGGCGGGGGGGGG
>NZ_DBIC01000094.1:1856-7760 GCF_002296545.1 Herbaspirillum sp. UBA812
GAGGCAAGGCGTTGCGGCGGGGCGGGCAAGCCTGCGTATCCGGGCCGGGATCACGTATAATCATCGGTTCGCAATCGTTTTTTGCACCGACTCCCATCCGGGCCGGATCTGCGCGTTAGCGGCGGCATCAGGCCCATTTATCCGTCTTCGAACATGAACTCAGCCGAAATTCGCGACAAGTTTCTGAAATTCTTTGAATCCAAAGAACACACCATCGTCCGTTCCTCCAGCCTGGTGCCGGGCAATGACCCGACCCTGCTGTTCACCAATTCCGGCATGGTTCAGTTCAAGGACGTGTTCCTGGGTACCGACAAGCGCAATTACGTGCGCGCAGCCTCCGTGCAGCGCTGCCTGCGCGCCGGCGGCAAGCACAACGACCTGGAAAACGTCGGCTACACCGCGCGCCACCACACCTTCTTCGAGATGCTGGGCAACTGGTCCTTCGGCGACTACTTCAAGCGTGAATCGCTGAAGTGGGCCTGGGAACTGCTGACCCAGGTCTATGGCCTGCCGGCCGACAAGCTGTGGGCCACCGTCTACCAGACCGACGATGAAGCCTACGACATCTGGACCAAGGAAATCGGCCTGCCGCCGGAGCGCGTGGTGCGCATCGGCGACAACAAGGGCGCACCCTACGCCTCCGACAACTTCTGGCAGATGGCCGAGACCGGCCCTTGCGGTCCTTGCTCGGAAATCTTCTACGACCACGGTCCGGACATCTGGGGCGGCCCCCCGGGCAGCCCCGACGCCGACGGCGACCGCTACATCGAGATCTGGAACAACGTGTTCATGCAGTTCGACCGCCAGCTCGATCCGGCCACCGGCGAATACACCCTGACCCCGCTGCCGGCCCCTTGCGTGGATACCGGCATGGGCCTGGAGCGCCTGGCCGCGATCCTGCAGCACGTGCACAGCAACTACGAGATCGACCTGTTCCAGGCGCTCATCAAGGCCGCTGCCCGCGAAACCGGCATCAGCGACCTGTCCAACGCATCGCTGCGCGTGATCGCCGACCACATCCGTGCGACCTCCTTCCTGATCGTCGACGGCGTCATCCCCGGCAATGAAGGCCGTGGCTACGTCCTGCGCCGCATCATCCGCCGCGCGCTGCGTCATGGCCACAAGCTGGGCCAGACCAAGCCCTTCTTCCACAAGCTGGTCAAGGACCTGGTGGTGCAGATGGGCGCAGCCTATCCGGAACTGCCGGAAGCCGCCGAGCGTGTCGAGATGGTCCTGAAGCAGGAAGAAGAACGTTTCGGCGAAACGCTGGAACACGGCATGAAGATCCTGGAAGCCGCGCTGGCTTCCAACAGCAGCAAGCTCGATGGCGAAACCGCCTTCACCCTGTACGACACCTACGGCTTCCCGCTGGACCTGACCGCCGACATCTGCCGCGAGCGCAATGTCGAGCTGGATGAAGCCGGCTTCACCGCCGCCATGGAACGCCAGAAGAGCGCCGCCCGCGCCGCCGGCAAGTTCAAGATGGCCGCTGCCATCGACTACACCGGCGACAAGACCCGCTTCGTCGGTTACGAATCGCTGGCGCAGTCGGCCAAGGTGGTAGCCCTGTATGTGGCCGGCAGCCCGGTGCAGAAGATCGAGGCCGGCCAGGACGCCATCGTGGTGCTGGATACCACCCCGTTCTACGCCGAATCCGGCGGCCAGTCGGGTGACGCCGGTGCCCTGGAAGCGGCCAATGGCCTGTTTGCCGTGGCCGATACGCAAAAGATCCAGGCCGAGGTGTTCGGCCATCACGGTCAACTGATCAAGGGCAGCCTGGCCATCGGCGATGCTGTCGAAGCCAAGGTCGATGCCGATCAGCGTGCCCGCACCATGCGCAACCACTCGGCCACCCACCTGATGCACAAGGCCCTGCGCGAAGTGCTGGGTTCGCACGTGTCGCAGAAGGGTTCGCTGGTCGATGCCGACAAGACCCGTTTCGACTTCAGCCACAACGCCCCGATGACCGCCGACGAAATCCGCCGCGTGGAAGACATCGTCAACCGCGAAGTGCTGGCCAACGTCGCCACCGGCGCCCAGCTGATGGGTTACGACGATGCGATTGCCGCTGGCGCCATGGCGCTCTTCGGCGAGAAGTACGGCGACCAGGTGCGCGTGCTCTCCATCGGTACCTCCACCGAACTGTGCGGCGGTACCCACGTCACCCGTACCGGTGACATCGGCCTGTTCAAGATCGTCTCGGAAGGCGGTGTCGCCGCCGGTATTCGCCGTGTCGAAGCCGTCACCGGTGAAGGCGCGCTGGCGCTGGTGCAGTCGCTGTCGACCCGCGTGGCCGAAGCCGCTGCAGCCCTCAAGACCCAGCCGGAAGAACTGCTGCCGCGCATCGGCCAGGTCCAGGACCAGGTCAAGGCGCTGGAAAAGGAACTGGCTTCGCTGAAATCCAAGCTGGCCTCCAGCCAGGGCGACGAGCTGGTCAACCAGGCGGTCGACATCAACGGCATCAAGGTGCTGGCGGCTACGCTGGAAGGCGCTGACGTCGCCACCCTGCGCGAGACCATGGACAAGTTGAAGGACAAGCTCAAGACCGCCGCCATCGTGCTGGGCAGCGTCAAGGATGGCAAGGTCAGCCTGATCGCGGGCGTCACTGCCGATGCTACCTCCAAGGTCAAGGCCGGTGAACTGGTCAACTTCGTCGCCCAGCAGGTGGGCGGCAAGGGTGGCGGCCGTCCGGACATGGCCCAGGCCGGCGGCACCGAACCGGCAGCCCTGCCGGGCGCGCTGCAAGGCGTGGCGGGCTGGGTCCAGGCCAAGCTGTAATCCCACAGACCCTGGCCCGGAGCGCCCATGAGCGAATTCAAGTTTTGCCCGGTCTGCGCAGCATCGCTGGTGCTGCGCGCCGATGAAGGCGAAGCCGGCAAGGTCCGGCTGGCCTGTCCCGAGGGTCACTGGACGCATTGGGACAACCCCCTGCCGGTGCTGGCTGCACTGGTGGAGATCGACGGCAAGATGCTCACTGCGCGCAACGCCGCCTGGGCCGAAGGGCGCTTTGCGCTCATCACCGGTTTCATGGAACGCGACGAGACCCCGGAACAGGGGATCGCCCGCGAACTGAAGGAAGAGACCGACCTGGACGCCGAGCAGATCGAACTGATCGGCGTCTATGAATTCATGCGCAAGAACGAGCTGATCATCGCGTATTACGTGAAGGCGAGCGGCACGATCAAGCTGTCGCCGGAGCTGCTGGAATACCGCCTGAGCGAACCCGCAGACCTGCGCCCCTGGCCGGCTGGTACCGGCCATGCGGTGGCGGACTGGATGCGCCAGCGTGGACTGCCGGTGCAATATGTCGAGTTTGCCGGTTCGTCTTCGCCGATTGAAACCCCGCAGGTCCTGAAATAAGCGTGCCGTCAAGACGCAGCGTTCCATCTTGGGCCGTGATTTTCTTGCTTTTGCACAAGCCTAGTGCGGTGAAAACAACAGAACTTGTGCAATGCATCAACTCGGCGCGTTTTGCAGTAAAATCGTTTTCGTCGTGATCCATTTTGAGTCGAAGTAATGGCCATTCAATTTCACCGGGAACTTGATGCGCGCGGGCTGAACTGTCCGCTGCCCATCCTCAAGACCAAGAAAGCCCTGGCCGACATGGCCAGCGGGCAGGTGCTCAGGGTGACCGCCACCGATACCGGTTCGGTGCGCGATTTCCAGGCCTTTGCCAAACAGACCGGCAACGATCTGCTGGAGCAATCGCAGAATGATGAACACGAGTTCATCTTCTTCATGAAGCGCAAATAAGCAGCATCCCTGTCCATCCCGGAAAGATCAGGCTGGCAGCATTGAAAAACCCGCAGCTCGGATGAACTGCGGGTTTTTTGTTGTCTTTCGATCAATGAAGTTGTCGTTACAGCTCCGGATGGAAGCTCTCGGCACGAGCAATCGGCCAGAACTTTTCATAGACCCGATAGCGGTAATTGCCTTCCAGTAAATCGTTGGGCTGCAGATATTTCAGCACGTTGGACATGAGCTGGATCTCGTGGTCATTGATGCGCCGCACGATGTGATGCGGGCGCAGCGCCGACGTATGCGGCAGCCCGGCCGCCTGTACCAGCTCCTGCAGCGCATGCAGGGTGCTCTGGTGGAAGCGGTAGACGCGCTCGGCCTTGTCCGGCACCACCAGGGCGCGGGCGCGCTGGGCGTTCTGGGTGGCCACGCCCGTGGGGCAGCGGTCGGTGTGGCAGCTCTGCGACTGGATGCAGCCCAGCGCGAACATGAACCCGCGCGCCGAATTGCACCAGTCCGCGCCCAGCGCCAGCGTGCGCGCCACGTCGAAGGCGGTGATGATCTTGCCGCTGGCACCAATCCTGACCTTGTCGCGCAGGCCGATGCCGGTCAGCGTGTTGTGCACCATCACCAGGCCTTCCTGCAGCGGCATGCCCACGTGGTCGACGAATTCCAGCGGGGCCGCGCCGGTGCCGCCTTCGGAGCCATCCACCGTGATGAAGTCCGGCACGATGCCGGTCTTGAGCATGGCCTTGGCGATGCTGAAGAATTCCCAGGGATGGCCCACGCACAGCTTGATGCCGACCGGCTTGCCGCCGGAGAGGCCGCGCAGCTTCTCAATGAATTCCAGCAGACCGACCGGTGTGGAGAAGGACGAGTGCACGGCCGGCGAGATGCAATCCACCCCCATCGGGATGCCGCGCGTGGCGGCGATCTCCGGCGTGATCTTGGCCGCCGGAAGCACGCCGCCGTGCCCGGGCTTGGCGCCTTGCGACAACTTCACCTCGATCATCTTGATCTGTGGCGACTGCGCCTGGGCCGTGAATTTTTCTTCATTGAAGCTGCCATCCGCGTTGCGGCAGCCGAAGTAGCCGGAGGCGATTTGCCACACCAGGTCGCCGCCGAATTCGCGGTGGTATTCCGAGACCGAACCCTCGCCGGTGTCGTGGGCAAAATTGCCTTTTTTCGCCCCCTGGTTGAGGGCGCGGATGGCATTGGCCGAGAGCGAGCCGAAGCTCATGGCCGAGACGTTGAAGACCGACATCGAATACGGCTGTGCCCGGTCGCCACCGACTACCACGCGGAAATCGTGGCTGGCGATCTTGGTCGGGGAGAGCGAATGGCCTATCCATTCATGGCCGGCCTGCTGCATGTCCAGCTCGGTGCCGAAGGGGCGGCTGTCGACATCGGCCTTGGCACGCTGGTAGACGACGCTGCGCTTCTTGCGGGAGAAGGGGCGGCCATCCATTTCATCTTCAAAGAAGTACTGGCGCAGTTCCGGCCGGATGGCCTCGAACATGAAGCGGAAGTGGCCGATCAGCGGATAGTTGCGCAACACGGCGTGCCGCCGCTGCACCAGATCGTGGACGCCGACCACGCTCAAGACCAGGGGAATGAGCGGCCACCCCCAGCCGATGCCATGGGTCGCCGCCAGGACCACCAAGGCCAGGGTCAGCGCGATCACCGCCCAGAACACGAAATACCGATTTGCCCGCATAGAAGAGTCCGCTAGTTGTCAGGATGGAACCGGCACCGGCCGAAGGCCATGGTCGGGTTTGCAAGGATTCTACCGCCCGGGCTCAACAGTCGTGCGCGACGAAGTGAAGGGTTTTTCCTGCCGATTTGGCGGGACTGGCCGCGATACTGCCCGGCAAGCCCGCTGCTTGCGCAGTGGCATCCTTATTGCTTTGACGTATCTTCCTGCCAGGCAGCGTGGGGAACCGCTGCCCTGTGCATCAATGAACTCCACTATCACAGCGCGCCTGCTTGTCCGAGGCCGGAGACACGATGTCGTTATGAAAACAGTTGCTTCACGAGGCGCATCGGCGGCCTCTTCCTCCTCTTCGCGCCCTGCGGCGCGGGCGCTGTGCCGCCAGGATGCCGCGCAGAGCCAGGCGGTGCTGGACATGGCGCGCCCGCCGCGCCTGCTGGAGTCGCTGCTGGCCA
>NZ_DBIC01000376.1:0-2143 GCF_002296545.1 Herbaspirillum sp. UBA812
TATTCCGCCCTGCTGGACTGGGGCCTGCGCCTGACCTTCATGCTGGCCATGCCCTCGGCCGTGGGCCTGGCCACGCTCTCCGAGCCGCTCACCGCCACCCTGTTCCACTATGGCCGCTTCGATGCGCTGTCGGTCACCATGGTCGGCCACGCCCTGGTGGCCTACGGTGTCGGCCTGATCGGCCTGATCGTGGTGAAGATTCTGGCCCCCGGCTTCTATGCCAAGCAGGATATCCGCACCCCCGTCATCATCGCCATCGGCGTGCTGATCGCCACCCAGCTCATGAACAGCGTCTTCGTGCCCCTGTTCTCGCACGCCGGCCTGGCCTTGTCGATCGGCCTGGGGGCCTGTCTCAATGCCCTGTGTCTTTACATCGGCCTGCGCCGCCGCCAGATCTACGTGCCGCGTCCGGGCTGGGGCCTGTTCCTGGTACGCCTGACCGGCGCGCTGCTGGTGATGGCCGGGGTGGCGCTGTGGATTTCCGGCCACTTCGACTGGGTCGCCCTGCGCGCCCATCCGCTGCTGCGCATCGGGGCGCTGATGCTGGTGCTGGCGGTGTGTGCGGTGGCCTATTTCGGCCCGCTGTTCGCGATGGGCTTCCGCCTGCGTGAATTCAAGCGCATCGCGCGCCGCTGATCAGCCTTGCAGGCCGCTTCAGCACAAGCCTGGAGCGGTCTGAAACAAGAAATTTCATTCCCCGCCCGGCAGACCTGACGCAGCGCGCAATATTTTGATAGCATGGGTGACATGACGCTCACCTCCCTCGACTATTTTGCTTCGCTGGTGCGCCAGGACGATTCGATTCCGCTGTTCGAATCTGCCTTGACGCTGGGACAGGATTTTTATCCGGAAATGGATTTTGCCGAGGAAGAGATGGCGCTCGACACGCTGGCGCTCAAGCTCAGGCAGCGCCTGCCCCAGGATGCCTCGCAGATCCAGAAGCTGCGCATGCTGAACCATTTCTTCTTCCAGGAAATGGCCTTCGCCGGCAACGTCAACAATTACTACGATCCCGACAACAGCTATATCCACCGGGTGATCTCGACGCGGCGCGGCATTCCGATCTCGCTGGCGGTGGTCTATATCGAACTGGCGCAGCAGATCGGCCTGGAGATGAAGGGAGTTTCCTTCCCCGGCCACTTCCTGATGAAGCTTTCGGTGCAATCTGGTGAAATCGTGCTCGATCCCATGAATGGCGCGAGCCTGTCGAGGCAGGAACTGGAAGAGCGGCTGGAGCCCTATCTGGCCCATCAGCCCGAAGAGGATTTCGGCGATGAACTGCCGCTGGCAGCCTACCTGCGCGCGGCCCATCCACGCGAGATCCTGGCGCGCATGCTGCGCAACCTCAAGGCCATCTTCATGGAAAGCCAGCGCTGGCAGCAAGTGCTGGATGTGCAGGAGAGACTGGTGATCCTGCTACCCGAGGAAATCACCGAGAAACGCGACCGTGGGCTGGCCTATGCCAACCTCGGGCAAGCCCAGGCGGCGCTGGAGGATCTGGAAGCCTACCTGGCCCTGCGTCCCCATGCCGAGGACGCGCCCAACCTGCGGGAGATGCTGCCCGACCTGCGCGAAGCACTGCGCAAGCCGAGCTGAACAGCCCGTTCGGGCTTACTGCTTCCCTTCGATTTCTTCCCAACGCTCCAGGCTCACCAGCAGTTCTTCGTCGATCTCGGCGAAACGCTGGTTCAGCTTGACGGCTTCATCCGCCCCCTTCTTGTACAGATCCGGATCGGCCAGTTTAGCCGACAGTTCCTTCTGTTCCGCTTCCAGCGCGGCGATACGCTTGGGCAGTTCTTCCAGCTCGCGCTGTTCCTTGTAGCTCAGCTTCTTCTTGGCCGGTGCGGGGGCGGCAGCAGGTGCGGCCATGGTGGACTCGGCCTTGACTTCGTTCTTGTCGGCCGCCTTGGCAGCAGCCTTGGCCCCTGCCGATGTCTGCGCCGGGCGCTGGCGCTCCCAATCGGAATAACCGCCCACGTATTCACGCCAGACGCCATTGCCTTCGGAGGCGATCACCTGCGTGACCACGTTGTCCAGGAACATGCGGTCGTGGCTGACCAGGAAGACGGTGCCTTCATACTCTTCCAGCAATTCTTCCAGCAGTTCCAGGGTATCGATATCGAGGTCGTTGGTCGGCTCGTCC
>NZ_DBIC01000376.1:2435-3302 GCF_002296545.1 Herbaspirillum sp. UBA812
TCGAGGTCGTTGGTCGGCTCGTCCAGCACCAGCACGTTGGCCGGCTTGGCGAACAGGCGCGCCAGCAGCAGGCGGTTGCGCTCGCCGCCGGAGAGCGTGCGCACCGGCGAACGGGCGCGTTCCGGCGCGAACAGGAAGTCCGACAGATAGGTCATTACGTGCTTGCGCTGGCCGTTCACTTCCACCCAGTCGCTGCCCGGCGCGATGGTATCGGCCAGGGTCGTTTCTTCATTCAACTGCGCGCGCATCTGATCGAAATACGCGACCTGCATCTTGGTACCCTGCTTGACGGTACCGCTGTCCGGCGCTTCCTCGCCCAGGATCAGCTTGAGCAAGGTGGTCTTGCCGGCACCGTTCTGGCCGATCAGGCCGACCTTGTCGCCGCGCATCAGGATGCTGCTGAAGTCGCGCACGATGGTCTTGGGGCCGTAGGCCTTGTTGACGTTTTCCAGCTCCGCCACGATCTTGCCGGAACGTTCACCGGTGCCCACTTCCAGCTTCACCTGCCCCTGCCGCTCGCGGCGCTCGCTGCGCTGCACGCGCAGGGCTTCCAGACGGCGCACGCGGCCTTCGTCGCGGGTGCGGCGGGCCTGCACGCCCTTGCGGATCCACACTTCTTCCTGCGCCAGGAATTTGTCGAACTTGGCGTTTTCCACTTCTTCATTGGCCAGCAGCTCGGCCTTGCGGGCCTGGTAGGTCGTGAAGTTGCCGGGGAAGGAAAGAATCTTGCCGCGATCCAGTTCGATGATGCGCGTGGAGACGTTGTCCAGGAAGCTGCGGTCGTGGGTGATGAAGAGGATGCTGCCCTTGAAGTCGCGCAGCAGGCCTTCCAGCCACAGGATGGAGCCGAAGTCGAGGTGGTTGGTC
>NZ_DBIC01000013.1:0-6493 GCF_002296545.1 Herbaspirillum sp. UBA812
CGGCCACCCCCAGCAGGAAGCGCATGATGTAGAACATTTCCGGCGTGGAGACATAGGCCATCGCGCCCGAGATGATGCCCCAGGTGATCATGATGCGGGCGATCCAGAGGCGTGCGCCGACCTTGTGCAGGATCATGTTGCTGGGCACTTCGAAGACGAAGTAACCCAGGAAGAAGATGCCCGCGCCCAGGCCGTAGACGGTATCGCTGAATTTCAGGTCCTGCAGCATCTGCAGCTTGGCAAAGCCGACGTTGACCCGGTCCAGGTAGGAAGCCACATAGCACAGGAACAGCAGCGGCAGCAGCCGCCAGGTGACCTTGCTGTAGGTCGCGTCTTCAAAGGATGCGCGCGCGCCGTCGGCGGCTGCGCCTGCTTGGTAGGTCATGTCTCGCTCCAGATAGTGTTTGACGTATCGTTGTTGTGCGTCGCCGGTTCTTTGTGACCGCTTGACGGTGCCACGCATTGTAGTGGCGGTGAGGACATTGTCAAATCATTATCCTCACCGCTTGCATGAAGATTTTTACACCGCCGTCCTACACGCAACGCCCGCCATCGACCTCGATGCACACGCCGGTGACGAACTCTGCTTCATCCGAGCCCAGGTAGAGGCAGGCATTGGCGATGTCTTCCGGGGTGGAGAAACGGCCCATGGGGATGGTGGCGACGAACTTCTTGCGGTTTTCCGGGGTGTCGGGCACGCCCATGAATTCGGACAGCAGGCCGGTGGCCGAGATGACCGGATTGACGCAGTTCACGCGGATCTTGTCCGGACCCAGTTCGGCCGCCATCGACTTGCTGGTGGTGATGACGGCGCCCTTGCTGCCGTTGTACCAGGTCAGCCCGGGACGCGGGCGGATGCCGGCGGTGGAGGCGATGTTGACGAAAGCACCGCCGCCGACCTGGCGGAAATAGGGCACGAAGGTCTTGGCCGAGAGGAAGATGCTCTTTACGTTGACTGCATAGACGCGGTCGAACTCGTCTTCTTCCACTTCCAGCATGGGGCGGTTGCGATGCGTGGTGCCGGCATTGTTGACGACGATGTCGAGCTTGCCGAAGTGTTCCAGGGCGCTGGCCAGCAACTGGTCCATGTCAGCGCGCTTGGAGACGTCGGCCTTGGCGAAGACCGCACGGCCGCCCGCCGCCTTGATCTCTTCGACCACCCGCAGGCCGCCCGTTTCGCCGATATCGGCCACCACCACGCAGGCGCCTTCACGGGCATAGGCCTTGGCGATGCCTTCTCCGAAACCCGAACCGCCACCGGTAACGATGGCTACCTTGTCTTGCAAACGCATGATGTGTCTCCTTGAAAATTGTGTGTGTTGAATGAGGGGGGGATGTCAGCCGTGGCGGATGGCGATGGTCTTGAGGACCGTGAAGCCATAGAGCGCTTCGAATCCCTTCTCGCGCCCGTGGCCGCTGGCCTTGACGCCGCCGAAGGGCAGTTCCACGCCGCCGCCGGCGCCATAGTTGTTGATGAAGACCTGGCCGCTGCGAATGGCGCGCGCCAGCCGCAGCTGGCGGCCGCCGTCGCGGGTCCAGACGCTGGCCACCAGGCCGTAGTCGGTGCCATTGGCCAGGGCGATGGCATCGGCTTCATCCTCGAAGGACATGGCCGCCAGCACCGGACCGAATACTTCTTCCTGCGCCAGCCGATGCTGCGGCGGCACGTCGCGCAGCAGGGCCGGGGCCTGGTAGAAACCGCCGGCCGGGGCCCCGGGCGCGATTTCACCTTGCGCCACCAGGGCGATGCCGTCGCGCCGTGCATCCGAGAGGAAACCGGTCACACGTTCCTGCTGGGTCTTGCGGATCAGCGGACCACAGTCCAGGTCCATCTGCGAGGAGCCCACCTTGAGCTGCGAAAACAGCCCGGCAAGCCGCTCCAGCACCTGTTCGTAAGCGCCGCGCTGGACCAGCAGGCGGCTGCCGGCCGAGCAGGTCTGGCCGGCGTTCTGCACGATGGCATTGACCACCACCGGCAGCAGGGCGTCCATGTCGGCATCCTCGAAGATCACCTGCGGCGACTTGCCGCCCAGTTCCAGGGTGACCGGGGTGTGATGCTCGGCGGCCGCGCGCACCACCAGTTTGCCCACGTTGGGTGAGCCGGTGAAGGACACGTGGTTCACATCGGGATGCTTGACCAGCAGGTCGCCGGCCTCGTGGCCATAGCCGGTGACGATGTTGAGTGCACCCTCGGGGAAGCCCGCCTCAGCGGCCAGTTCGGCTACCCGGAGGATGGACAGGCAGGCATCCTCGGCCGGCTTGACCACGCAGGTATTGCCAGCGGCCAGGGCGCCGCCCACGCAGCGTCCGAAGATCTGCATCGGGTAGTTCCACGGCACGATGTGGCCGGTCACGCCGTGCGGCTCGCGCAGGGTCAGTACCGTATAGCCGGCCTGGTAGGGAATGGTGTCGCCGTGCAGCTTGTCAGCGGCACCGGCGTAGAACTCGAAGTAGCGCACGATGGCCGCAGCATCGGCACGTGCCTGTTTCATGGGTTTGCCGCAGTCGCGTCCTTCCAGCTGGGCCAGTTCTTCCTGGTGATCCTGCAGCTTGTGGGCCAGCTTCATCAGCAGGCGGCTGCGCTCGGCGGCGGAAAGCTTGCCCCACGCACCTTCATACGCGCGGCGTGCTGCCTGCACGGCCTGGTCGATGTCGGCGGCATTGCCACGGGCGATGGCCTCGAAGGCCTGGCCATCGGAGGGATCGATGACGGGGATGCTTTCGCCGGAGGCGGGGGCGACCCAGCGATTGTCGATGAAGTGCTGTTTCATGGCAGTGCGGTCCTTGGAGGCGGATGACGGGGGAGCAGCACAGGGAAGCGGCAGGATGGCACGCCATGCAGGCGCGGGCCTGCGTCGAACGGTCAGTCCGAACGGGGCCGGGAAGGGCTTGTCTCCTGGTGTCTTGTCGTGTGCTGCTGTTTTTGTTGTGCCTGAATCTAAGCCTGCGCATCCAAGATGTCAAATATATTTACTACTTTGATGACTACTTGCATCGGATGGCTGGCGGTGAGACTGACAAATCCGCTACCATGCGGCCCATGCCGTTCCTGTCATTTCCTGCCTAACTGGAGTGTCGATGCCCTCATCGAGCAAGCCCCCGCGCCCTGGCGCTTCCGGTGACATCCTGAGCCTGGCCGCGGCCGGCCTGGGTCCGGTGCGGCCGGAACGCTTCGCTGAACGCGTGTATGAAACCTTGTTCCATGCCATCGTCGAAGGCCGCATTGCCGTCGGCAGCAAACTGCCTTCTGAAAACGACCTGGCCACGTTGTTCGAGGTCTCGCGGCCGGTGGTGCGGCAGGCGCTGGACCGGCTGCGTGAAGATCAGCTGGTGGAGTCCCAGCGTGGCTCCGGGACCTATGTGAAGGAAAAGGCAGGATTGGCCCCGGCCCGTCCCGATGGCGAACCCGAGACCCGCATCGGCCACATCATGAACGGGCTGGAACTGCGGCTGGTGCTGGAACCGGAATGCGCCTACATGGCGGCCCTGCGACGCAACAAGCAGGATCTGGAAAAGATGGATGCCTTGCTGCTCGGATTCGAGGAAGCCAACCGCGTGGGCGGCATCGCCCATCACTATGATTTCGGCTTCCATGAAGCCATCGCCCAGGCCACCGGCAACCAGCGCTTCGTGCAGGTGATGAAGACGCTGGAATACGATGTCAGCCACGCCGTCAACATGCTGCGCCACCTGATGCAGATCCCGCCCTGGAAGCGCTCGCAGGATGCCATGGACGAACATCGCCAGATCTTCGAGCTGATCCGCTTGCAGGATGCTGAAGGCGCACGGCGCGCCATGCGTGGCCACATCGAGAATGCCCGCACGCGCATGTTCAACAGCCGGCCTGGCCTGTGAGTCTGCTTGTCATTCAAGCTGTCAACTCTTTTAACTACTTATTCTTCCGCAGGAAGCCCATCCCATGGAATTACGCCAACTGCGCTACTTCGTGGCCATCGTCGATCACGGCTCGCTCTCACGCGCAGCGCGTGTGCTGCACATCGCCCAGCCGGCGCTGACCCAGCAGATCCGCCAGCTGGAAGACGAGATGGCGGCGCAATTGCTGCATCGTTCGGCCCAAGGGGTCATCGCTACCGATGCCGGCAAGGTTTTCTATGAGCACGCGCTGGCGATTTTGAAACAGGTGCAGGATGCCAAGCAGGCCGTGGCGCAGTCCACCGACAAACCCTCGGGTACGGTGGCGCTGGGCATTCCGCAGAGCGTCTCCAATGCGCTGGCCTTGCCGCTGCTCAATGCAGTGCGCTCGATCTACCCCGAGATCACCCTGCAACTGACCGAGGAATTGACCGGCAACCTCATCACCCAGTTGAAATCCGGCCGCATCAATCTGGCGGTGCTGTTTGACGATGGCCAACTGTCGTCCTTCGCAGCCACGCCCATGATCGAGGAAGAGATGATGTACATCACCCGCGCCAAGTCGCGCTATGGGGTGAAAGGCCGCAAGGGCGTGCCGCTGGCCAAGGCCATCGAAGCCCCGCTGATCCTGCCGGGCCTGGCCCATGGGGTGCGCCCGCGCATCGAGAGCCTGGTGCGCGGCCAGGGCATGAGCCTGGACAACGTCATCGAGATCAACTCGGTGGCCATCCTCAAATCGGCCATCCTGGCCGATATCGGCGCCACCATCCTGCCGGTGGCGCCGCTGCTGGCCGACATCGAGCGCGGCGAGATGGTCGCCCATGCCATTGCCGGCGAACAGATCTCGCGCACCCTGGTGCTGTGCGCCTCGCGCAATATCCCGCTGACCACCGCGGCTGCTGCGGTGGAACGGCTGGTGTTGGATGTGACCGATGCGCTGTGCCGTTCCGGCCAGTGGGGACATACCCGGCTGTTGGAACGTACATGAACCACGCTAATAAAGTGAATAAAATTGAACAAGCGCCGTCTTTTTTAGCTTAAAAGTTCAGATTTTTTGATGAATTGCTGAAAATCACTGCTGAGCTGGCGCCTTCGGTTACACTGGCGTCGACCCTGGCCGTCCTCGAGCCCCAAGCCAACTGAGGACGCCGCCGATGCGCTGAGGGGCGCATCCTCCGCATCGCTTGCCGCGATGCCTTCTATACCTGCCCGCAAGGGCAAGCGAATCCGCATGAATCCTTTCACCGCCAGCATTGCGCTGGCCATCGTACAGTTTTGCAGTGGCGTGATCATGACCGGGCTGTTCATCAGCACGCCGTCAGAGCGCTTCACGCGGCTGTGGGCGCTGTCGGGCGTGTTCTCGGCACTGGGGATCTGCGTCACCGTTGCAGTGTACGCCGGGCTGGCTGGCAGCCTGCGGCCGCTCGGCTTGTTGCTGGGCAATACACTGGTGTTTTCTTCCGGCATCGTTGCCTGGCGCGGACTGCGCAGCTTTTACCAGCGCCAGTCGGGCGACTGGCCTTGGATGCTGGTGATCGCCTATGCCGTCAGCTTTACCGCGCTGCTGATCGGCGGTGCCGATTTCACCCATCGTGCCTACCTCGCCGTAGGCGGCATGCAGGTGGTGTTCTGCCTGGTGCTGCTTGAATTCTTCAAGGGCTTGTCCGGGCCGCTGGCCGCGCGCTATCCGCGCTGGACCTTTGGCCGCTGGATCGGCATCGTGGCCTTGCTGATCCTCAGCGCCACCCATGTGAGCCGGCTGCTGCTGTCGTTGTCGCATCCGGAACTGTTCATGCCCCCCGAGATGAGCAGTCTGGGCGTGGGCCTGATCTATCTGATTCCCATCAGCGGCACCTTGCTGCTGTCGGTGTCGCTGATGATGATCTACTTCGAACGGCTGCTGGCCGACAAGCAGCGCCTGGCCACCGAAGATGAACTGACCGGCACCCTCAACCGCCGCGAGCTGGTGCGCTGTGGCGAAGAGGCGCTGGCCCGGGCCGTGCAGGGCAGGCGGGTCCTGACGCTGGCCTTCATCGATGTGGATCACTTCAAAGACATCAACGACACCCACGGCCACCTGGTCGGGGATCGGGTGCTGGCTGACATCGGCGCCTTGCTGCGCGAGCACTGCTGCCAGGGCGGCATGGTCGGCCGCTACGGTGGCGAAGAATTTTGTGCGGTCTTCCCGGACTGGTCGGAAGCCCAGGCACGCCAGATTGCCCAGCATCTGCTGGAAACCGTACGCAACCACGATTTCGGCCATGGGCAGACAGTTACCATCAGCGTCGGATTGGCCGTGCTGTCACCGGGCCAATCCAGCAGCTGGGATGCGCTGGTGCACGAAGCCGACCTGGCCCTGTACCGTGCCAAGAGCGAAGGGCGCAATGCTTTCCGGATGGCGCTGGCGGCTTGATCCGGACGCTGCCTTGCAGGGCCGTTTCAGAAGAAATCCCGGCTGCGCGGCTGCAGCTCCCCCAGCAGATGGGTCCAGTCTTCCAGCCGTCCCGCCACCAGGTGGCGCACTTCTCCATGGCACTGCCAGCTCCCATATACCCCTAGCAGTCGTGCATTCAAGACCTCGCTGCGCTGCCGTTCCAGTACCGAAGGCCAGACGATCAGG